>CAZSNX010000061.1:0-14037 GCA_964607945.1 uncultured Candidatus Obscuribacterales bacterium | reverse complement strand
CGTTTTAGTATATCCGCTCTTGAATCCGAGCCACTCAAATCACGATATGGAACAGCGGAGCCAGTAGAAAGCTTCATAAGCTCAGTTTCAGACAGCCGACTCAAAACATCCCATTGCAGTTGCGCACCGGGAATGCAGGCAAGCGTGCCGCCAGACTTGCCGCCGACAGCTGCGGTCTTCAACACTTCAAAGCCGCATTCAAGGAAAGCACCACGTACAGCGGTTGCCGAGCTGTAAGTAAGCACCTTGCCTTGCTTGCTCTCAAGCAGTCGATGATAGTTTTGAAATAGATCAATTGTCCAAAGCTCAGGAACCCTTCGGGGAGAAAATGGGTCATGAAAGATCAGATCGAAATCACCGGTCAATGCTGGAACTTCCGCTCTCACGTCAGCAAGACGAATTTCCACGTTGCACTCAATGTTCCAGCTGAATCTTCCAGCGGTCACTCCGAAAGAAGGAATTGTCTCGAACTTCCCTTTCAAAGATTCGAGCTTCGGGTTTTGCAGAACAGTCTCCAGATGATTGAGAATCTCAAAGTCCGCCTCAATCGCCAAAATTCTTAGATTGCCTGCAAGTCCAGGCTCGGCGGCCAAAGCTGCCAGCAATACCCAGCTGTTGTATCCAAGCCCGAAGCATATATCAAGCACATTCAAGCTGCCCTTCTTTCTAAATACATCGATTGCGGCAGAAGGGCGGAGATAGTTCTCGATCGCCTCAGTAATAGCGCCGGCACGATTGTGATAGAGCTCGCCCGTTTCAGGATCTCGACATGATAATGAGCCATCTTCAGTAGCAATTAGGCGACTCGACACCGGCAACTTCCTTATAAAAGATCGCCTTACCCAGTTTTTACACTAAGAGCACGTCTCTTGACAGTGCACTGATGTACTATTGGTCAATCGAGGGTGGAGAAGGAGACCATCATGCAACTTCGAAATATTAGCTCTCTAGCAGTTTTACCGCTTGCGCTGGGTTTAATCCTGTCGTCGGGAGGTCAAGACGCTTATGCCAAATCAAATCATGCCAAGCGGCATCATAAGCATGCTCACAGCTGCCCGTCGAGCTGTCCATCGGAAAAGGACATTGTTTGCACTTTGATGTGCGAAGGTTCTTTCAAGAATTTGACCAGCCTGTTAAAGAAATCAGGCGTGCTGAGAACTCTGGAAGGGAAAGGGCAATTCACGCTCTTCGCTCCTGATGACAAAGCATTCTGGAAGCAGCGCAAAGGATTCATCGCCGATCTCTCGGGAGATCCGAAGCGTTTGAAGACAGTGCTCACTTACCACGTCCTACCGAGAAAGGTGATGTCCAGCGATTTGGCAAATGCCCGCGCGGCCAAAACTGTTGAAGGCGAAGATGTGATGCTGGATTCAAAAGGCGGAGCGGTGGAAGTCGATGGTGCACTTGTCACCAAAGCTGACATCAAATGCCGCAACGGCGTTATTCACGTAATTGATGATGTCTTGATGCCAGAGCGCGGTAAGTAAACCACGCCGCAGTAGATAGAACATTTCTCAGCGCTAGAGCCCCTCTTGCAAGCAAGAGGGGCTCTTTTCTTTTCCCTAAGGCCCGCTCTTGACTTTTGGCAGCCGGCTGGAAGAGCACTGTTCGAGGCTGTCACCAATTACGGTTGCACTCGTCATCACTTACCGCATCAACTACAAATCGATTGGATCCCGATAGCCGGCCAATTCAACGAAAGCCTTTCCCTTGACGGTCGCCAACCCGAACCTGCCCTCGACAGTTGAGGCTCCTTCCCAGTAAGTATCCAGATTGGTTATCAACTCTTGATCTAATAGGACCGGTCTGAGCGTAAGCTCCACCTTGGCGATCGGAATTGTAATGAGCCAGCCGCTGGGATATGTGACGCCACTTGCCGGACTCTTCCAATCGCCCAGCTTCTTGACGCTGAAATCCTTGGCAGTCAAGAAACGAGTTTTTCCTTTCTTTCCGACAAAGGTTCCCGCTGAATGGGCATCAATTGTTCCATCAAGATTGCGCAGTACATACAACATCAACTCGGTGCCTTCGTCAAACTGCACGGCGTACCAATCCCAGCCGACAACCAGCTGCCCAAGCATTTTGGTGCCGAACTCATGATCCATCCAGGACAACCCATCAACAGCGCATGTTTGCGTTCCAATCGTAAGCGTCCCTTCCGCCTTCATTCGGCTGAGTGAGTAATAGTGGGAAGCGCAACCCGTACAACCAGCCTTCTTGCTAATTCCGTTGGCTCCGTGAATTACCGGTTCTTTCAAGGGCGTCAAGAGAAGATCGAGTGAGTAAGCCAGATACTTTGCCTTCAGGTGATGCTGATTACCAATCAGTTCGGCCGACCAGTCACCGTTCCATACCTTAAAAGAATCGGTCTTTGCGCCTGCGCCTTTCGCTCCGGACTGATCGATCTTTTCCCTGTAGGAAAAATGCTTCCCGCTCAAATCCGAAATGGCAAAATGAGCGACATAGACATTGTTTGAATCGAGCTTGATGGAAGCGTCATCATCGTCTAAGGCCCGCCGGAAGAAAGTCAGCTCGTAACCGAACCGGCGTCCGTCGTCAGCAGCCAGATGACCGCTGTAATACCACCATTCAGTCTTGTAATTGTTATGAGTGGCGTGATCTCTGGGAAAGCTGAACTTATATCCCGGCAATGCCTGCTGAAAGCCACCGGCGCAAGCAGCCAAATGTTGTACGAGAAAAACAAGCAACAAAGCCAATGATTGCCACAATCGCCTCAGATCCAAGTTAACGATCCCGGCAGGATTACCGCGCTTCGACAAAGCAATCTCCTTCTGACTTACTTCGACGACCTCTTAACCGAAAGTTCTGTGGAAGTTGGATTTGCAGCATCGACTTTCATCCAGGCCTGATCGATTGCATTTATTATCGGATCTACCCGCACCAGTTCAATTTGATGACCAGCCCCTGGAATTACAATCATACTTGAATTCGAGATTGCTTCATGGAGGGGCTTTGCATGAAGGTCGGGCGGCACAATTATGTCCAGATCTCCGGTCACAATTACAACTGGAACGCGGATTTCGCCGTAGTGGCTACTATTGGCTGTCAGCGTGTCATTTAAGGTCAACTCATCCTGGGCATAAGCCTTAATCTGTCCGGGTCGAAGTACAAGAGCCGAATAACCTTCGACATACTTTCGTGGTGCGGTCTGCGGCCAGAATGCCTGAGCGGTGGCTTGCTCCACCCAGGGGCGCGCAGTCACGACAAAAGACGAGATCAACAAATCGCCCACTACCGGCACCAGCTCGATTAAATCCTGGGCGTGGGGCCCGGTGTCGGCAGTCTTGTAAGCTACGCCCGACAGTAGCACAATTCCTGCTGTATCGTCGGGATACTTGAGCGCATAATCAAGCGCAAGCGCACCACCCCACGAATGACCGACAATCATCGGCCTTTTGATGCCAAGCTTTTGCAAAGCGTCGTGAATCAGCCGTGACTGTACTTCCACCGTTGCTATCCGATCGGATTCTCTTTGACTGTAACCATGCCCGGGCCGATCGAAAGCGATTGCTCGATACTTGGCGGCAGCAGCACCGAGCACAGCGAGATCGAAGTCCAAAACCATGCCGTCATTGCCATGTATAAAAACCACCGGACGGCCGCTGCCCTTGCTTACGTAGTGCAAACGAACACCGTCGACTGTGACGAATTGCCCGATTGGCGGATGTTGAAACTCAGCAATGACAGCAGTGAGGTAAGCCAACGCTTGCATCGAGGCAAGCAAAAAGGCAAACGAGCCAAGCACAATTAACACACGTACTTTCACAGACTCCAAGACAATCTGACGCCTAACTTCGAGGCTGTCGGCATCGTAGTCGCAATGGTCAGATTGAGGTCCTAGCACGAATTCACCAGCTAACATTCCCAGATTGAATATTTAAGCCTGAACGATCCAAGAGTGCAACTAAGCGTTCTCTCCGGCAGCATAGCCCGAAGACCACGCCCACTGGAAGTTGTACCCTCCCAGCCAGCCTGTCACATCGACTACCTCGCCGACGAAGAACAAGCCCGGCACCTTTTTGCTTTCCATAGTCTTCGATGACAACTCATCAGTATCGACACCGCCGCGAGTTACTTCCGCCTTGCGATAACCGACGGTTCCGGCCGGCACAATTCGCCAGCCATGAAGTTGCGTGGCGATAATCTCGAGATTCTTGGGGGAGATGCGCACGACCGGGAGATCCGTCAGATAGAGCTCGCTGAATTTCTCTGCAAAGCGCTTGGGAAGCCTTTCAGAAAGCACATTCTTGAGATGAGCCTTTGTCCCTTCCTTGGCTTTTGATGATAACCACTGATACGCATCGAAGTCCGGCAGTAAGTCGACAGAAATCGCATCCCCGGGATTCCAGTAAAGCGATGCCTGAAGGCTTGCCGGACCACTCAATCCCTTGTGCGTAATCAATATGTTTTCTCGAAAGGAAGCCTCATTGCACGTCACAATCGTGTCGAGAGAGACTCCCGACAACTCGGTAAACTCCCGCAACTGCTTGTCCGTCAGATTGAATCCGTCCAGAGCCGGTCTCAGGTCGATTATACTCAATCCGAACTGTCTTGCCAGGTCGTAACCAAATCCGGTGGCACCAGTCTGCGGCACCGACAATCCCCCGGTTGCCACTACCAGCGAATTACCGGAGAAGCGCCCGTGGCTGGTTTCGACCAAGAAGCGGCCGTCTTTGCGGACACTCTTTATCTTACAACCGAGACGAAACTCGGCCTTGGCTTTCTGGCATTCGGTGACCAACAGATCTACGATACTTTGCGCCGACCCATCGCAAAACAGCTGCCCAAGTTTTTTCTCGTGATAAGCAATTCTGTGTTGCCGCACCAGAGCAATGAAGTCGGAAGGAGTATAGCGAGCTAGCGCTGACTTGCAAAAATGCGCATTATTCGAGACGTAGTTATCCGGACCAGCATCGATGTTGGTGAAATTGCAGCGACCGCCACCGGAGATCAATATCTTGCGCCCGATTCTATCGCTATGGTCGAGCAGCACTACCTTGCGTCCACGCCTGGCTGCATGAATAGCACACATCATGCCGGCGCCGCCGGCACCAATAACAATCACATCAAAGGACAGCATCAACGACGATTATAACCGTCATTAGGGCAACCCGATCATTTAAACCGGCAAGCGCATGCAATCACTTAGCCCATGGAACGCTGTTGATGTCCTTAGGCAGCGGACTGCTGCTGCCGCCCCAAAAGTTCGTGATGGGCGCCTTCTGCTGCATCATTGGTATCGCAGCTGGTGCGGTTGTGGCGTAGTAGCCACCGGAAGCCGTGCTGTCAGCTGTGGACGGTGCGTAGTAATTTCCGGAAGCTTTGCTTGGTGCCGACTGCATAACATTGGTTGGAGTCACTACTCCGGTCTGCGAACCGCCAGACATAAATGCTGCCGATGCTCCCAGCGCCGCCGCACCAAATGAACCACCGTACCAGCCCCAAGGACCGCCTCCCCAACCACCATAACCGCCCCAGCCTCCCAGACCGCCAAAACCTCCGAAGCCGCCACCCCAGCCACCATAGCCTCTCCACCCACCACCCCAGTATCCACCGCCGAACGGACTGACGGCTCCGGCAAATCCAAGCGGTCCACCAAATCCGAAACCGCTTCCAAAAGATCCGGGGCTACCGCCCATAAACGCCGCTGAAGCACCCAGGGCAGCAACTCCCAAGGAGGAAGGTCCGCCAAATCCATAACCGTAGCCGAAGCCAGACCCGCCCCAACCGCCACCGAGCCAGTTACCATAACCAAAACCGCCATAACCTATCCCGGTGGTAAAAGGCAAAGTGGCCGCAAAGGCATTGATGCCCGAATTGGCTTGCGCTGTTCCCTGCAAGAGGGTTGGGGTTTTAAAAGTCTCGGTCGGACGCTCATAAGGCTTAGGCTGATTGGCAAAATAGCCCGGAACAACAAAGTAGCCTTGTTTGGTGGGTTGAAACTGCCCGGTCCCGGCAGCGGGCGCACCTTGCCCGCCGGAAACGGTTGTTTCGGTAATACCGCCTGCTGACGAATGAATCGAGCTCTCGCGGTTCTTAAAACGATTCCATTCACCGTCTGATCTTGAATCCAACTGCGTCTGCGCCAATCCCAAACCGGGTGTCGCCAGGGTCAACAAAGTCCCCAGTAAAACCGAAATCCCAATAATTCTTCTGCGACTCGACTGACCGCTTTCAGACCGGTGCGATAAATTCATATCTGCCTCTCTTCTTGTACGGACAGCTTTCGTCAGTTCCGTCCCATCCACCGGGTCAGGCTGCGGAATTAGGAGCGGGATGCTCCAACCGTCGTTCCTTTGTAAACCGGAGTTAGCCAGCGACTGTATTGCGGCATTTCTCCCCGGCAAACTTTCAGATAAGTGTCCTTAATCTTCGCGCTGATCGGACCGACCTCGCCGCTGCCAATTTGCCGGCGGTCCACTTCAATCACCGGCGTCACCTGCGCACCGGTACCGCTGAAGAACAGCTCATCAGCAAGATACAACTCACTGCGATCTACCTCTCTTACTTCTGTCTTCCACCCAAATTCAGCCTCGGCAATCTCCATCACTGATGCTCTAGTGATACCTTCTAGTATGTTCGAGCTCACCGGCGTGGTGATCAGTTTGCCGTGCCGCACCATGAACAAGTTCATCGCGCTTCCTTCTGAAACATGGCCATTCTCGGAAAGAACAATGCAGTCATCGAAGCCGGCTCTCACCGCATCCGTCTTTGCCAGCGCCGTATTGGCATAAGCACCGACAATCTTGCCGCGGGCTGGAATGGCGTTATCCTCTACTCGACGCCAACTCGAAATCTGCACCTTCAGACCAGGAGCGCCGTGGAAGTAGTCGCCAAACGGCACGGTAAACATGCAAAACTCGCTGGGATTGTCATGCAAGCCAGGACCGATGCGCTGCGCAGCCTTATAGGCTGACGGACGAATATATGTATCGGTTCTAGGAGCATTTCGCTTCACTAGCTCAACTGCTAATTTGCACAATTCGTCAACCGACTGCGGAAGCGACAGATCCAAGATCTTCATACTGTCAAACATGCGCTCCATGTGCTCGCGCAGGCGGAAAATGTACATCTCCTCTTGCGACTCATTCCAATAAGCGCGAATCCCTTCGAACACAGCCGTTCCGTAGAGAAAGGCATGAGTCATGATGTTGACCTTCGCATCCTCCAACGGTACGAATTTCCCTTCGAAATAAGCGTATGTCTTGGTCTGGCTCACTGTTAATTCCTCTTTATTCCGTTATACAGGAAGTGGGCTAAATGTGCTCCTTGCAAAACTTCAACCGATCTTCCACAACCTTTTTCTTGTTAGTGTCAGCGGAGTATTGCAGATACTTCTCAAAGGACTGCGAGGCAGCTGAATACTCTTTGTCACTCTCCTGCATCGAGCCTAATTCATAGAAGCCATTTGCGTATGTGGGCTCGGAGCTTGCGGCT
The DNA here is from genome assembly GCA_964607945.1 of uncultured Candidatus Obscuribacterales bacterium. Lineage (GTDB taxonomy): Bacteria > Cyanobacteriota > Vampirovibrionia > Obscuribacterales > Obscuribacteraceae > JAGVKB01. Next base: position 6,579 of record CAZSNX010000061.1, on the reverse strand, counting down.
GCGGCAAATTCGTTTTTGGCATCCTGCAAGCGGCCCTTCTTCTTGAGAGCTGTTCCCAGCGCAGTATGGCAAGCACCGGATTCAGGATTCGATTTCACCTTTGCCCGAAACCAGTCGATCGCTTGATCGACATTTCCAATCGAGAGCTCGTAATAGCCCTTTTCCAGCTTCTTATTCCAATCCACCGGCTTGGAAGATTTCGCCAGACCAGGAGCAGCAGTAGTCAACGAAGCTCCGGCTAGAAGGACGACCAAAGTACAATGAAACCATCGTTTCATGCCAATTCACCTACCTCTTTGCTGGAATCAAGCTTACTTGGTTGCGGCTCCATTGCCGCTGCTCAGTCCGGTATGACTACCGACGCCTGAAGCACCGGGCATTGATTGAATGATTACCGCCGAGACATCAGTTGTGACCTTGCGGACATTGTCGCCGACTTTAATCACATTGCCTGTAGCGGAATCAGGGTCCACTTGAGTGAGCGTGACTACTCCGATTGTAGCGGTCAGCTCTTTGATCACCTTGCCGGAAGTCGGATCCTTGACCGTCTTGTAGGCACGCTCTACTTGCAGGTTATCTCCGACTACCAGACCGTTGGCTTTACCGACATTGAGAATGACTGTGCCGCCGGTGACATCGGCAATCTTGCCTTGTACATTCATCGCCGCCACTGACTGATTATCCGGAATTTTGGTGGCTAAACCGACCAATTGTGTGCAAATCGAATCCACAGCAGCCAGAGTGGCTTCACCGGCGATAGTGCTGGCAAATCCGGAGCTGCCCATGTCGAACGAGCCGCCGCCGCCACCGCCGCCGCCTCCACCGCCACCGAACATCGATACGCCGCTGCGCTTCGATTCGCCGGACCCGTTAACAGCAGCCAAAATTTCACTGGTGTTAATATCGACTACGCGCGCATCGATTGCTACTTTGCACTTGCCCTTTCTAACGCCCAAACCGCCGAATCCAAAGCCGCCTACATAAGGAATGTAGCTCGACGCTGCGCTTGCTGCCGCACCAATGTTCATGTTCTTGTTCTCGAAACCGAACTGAGTGACTGTTCCGACGATAATGGCATCAACGCTTAACAGCCTGCCGATCTTGCAGGCAGTCGATGGGTCGGCGCGATCACTGACTGAAAGGTTCTGTTCTTTCAAGATGCTGTCGAGCATTTCTCGCTCAATCACCGAATAAGTTCCATCGTTGACCAGGCGAGTGATAATCAGACTGACTATTCCCTTGCCGACGTCCAGCGTGCCGACTTCACTGGAAACTGCACCGTAAGAGAACGGCATGATGGCAACGCGACGCTTAGAATTCGCATTAACCGGGAGCTGGCAGAAAAATGCTGCCACCATCGATAGTGTCAAAAGGAAGGCTAGTGACCTGCGCGATCTCATCGTACTTTTCCCTCGAATATTTGCTTTAACCACGGACTGAAACCTCTAAACGTACCAACGAAACCTCTTCAGCTTTTAGGCAGCCGATCGAAAGGGCAGTCAGGTGTAGATTCTACTGGATCATCACCTATTTAGCCGGACGGGACTTTAGCTCCGCCTCCTGTGCCTCAATCGCTTTCTTTTGGGCTTCCAACGCCCTTCTTTGCGCCTCCAGCGACTTCAAACGAGCATCGGCATCGCTGAGTTTGGCAGCCGACTGCGACGGCACGGACTGTTTAATTTTGACTAACTTTCGAGGCGGAGCCATCGCCGCTCGATATGTCGCAATCCTTTGCTTTGCCAGTTGATAGCGCTTAGACTTTGGACTCACAGCCGATAGCAGCTTGATCGCCTGAGAATAACTACGCCGTTTAGCAAGTGTTTCAGCCTCCTTAACGAACTGAAACGCTTCCTTTTCCATTTGAAAATCGTCAATCAATGCCCTGACCGCCTTAAAGTGCGGAGTATCAGGACTAATTGGCAAAAGTGTTGAGATCGCTTCATCATATTGATCTCTATCTGCAAGCGTCTCAGCGCTGATAATTCTGTCGCGAGTGCTGATCTCTACCGTGACAGCGTCTTGAATCGGACTGATCGCTCGTTGCGCCATGCCGGCGGCGACTTCACGAACCGCTGAGTCCACCATCGCCTTATTTAGCGGCGCTCCTGGCTGCAAAGAAAAGTCTTGCTTGTTTGTTTGAACCGAGACTGTATTGACGACTTGCCCATCGGTAGTCTTGATTAGAACCGAGCCATTGACCTTGACGTTGCCTGCGACTATATCGGTTTGCTCGACTATATTGCAAACGACATACCAATCGGGATTGACTGTGGAAAGGACGATATTGGGGTTGCCATCCAGCCCAGCGGCAATTTGATCGGCGGCTGTCTGCTCCTGGCCGCTTCCACCACCTGGAACAACGGCGATTCTGACCGGCGGCGCTGCCACGGCAGCCAGAACAGAGCCAAAGAAAAAGATAGCGAACAAAGATGATCTAAGTAAAAACCGAGCATCTCTCCGGCGTTTCAAAATGCACCCCCTGCTTCCAAGCCGGCAGCCGCGCCGACTTGCACGAACAATCCAAGGAAGCCAAGAATAGCTTCAAATGTGCATTATGGCATGTCGACAGCTTCAGATGATGAACGATAAGTCACCTGGAGTCTGCAAGCGGGAATTGGGATAACCAGTGTAGGAACGTTCGTCCAACTGATCCGTTGGACTGTCCCATCAGGCTTTTGCGTTAACTTCCTGCTTCACCAAATCCTTGACTGCGCTAAGGGCCTGATCGAGTTTGGAAGGGTCTTTGCCGCCGGCCTGGGCCAACTGCGGTCTGCCACCACCGCCGCCACCACAAATCGACGCTGCCTGCTTTACCAGATTGCCAGCGTTGATACCGCGCTTGACTAAGTCGTCAGCGACTGCGGCAACAATTGACACCTTGTCCGGACCGAGCGCCGTGCCGATTACTACCACCAGATCGTTGCCCTTGCTTCGAATATGCTCAGCCAGCAGCTTCAATCCATCGGCGCTCACATTGGCAACCTTCGCGGCGATCAGGCGCAAATCACCATGCTTTTCCGCTCCGTCCAACAAGCTGCCGGCATGGGATAAGGCAATCTGTTCTTCCAGCAGTTGGGCATGCTTGTCTCTTTGCTTGATCTGTTCCTGCAGCCGGTCGATTTGAGCAAGCAGGTCAGACGGATTGACCTTGAGTCGGTTGGCTGCGGTCGATAGAATGTTCAAGTGCTGGGCGATAAAGCGCCACGCCTTCGGGCCGGCCAGCGCCTCGATTCTGCGCACCCCGGACGAAATACTTCCCTCCGATATTATCTTGACCGGACCAATTTCGCCGGTGGAGCTAACGTGCGTTCCTCCACAGAACTCCAGACTAAAGTCGCCCATCTTCACGACGCGCACGATCTCTGCGTACTTCTCTCCGAACATGGCGACCGCGCCGGTTCGCTTCGCTTCTTCAAGCGGCATCTCAACAGTCGTTACCGGAAGATTCAAGCGGACCCACTCGTTCATCAAGTTTTCTACCGAAGCGACTTCCTGATCGTTCAACTGGCGTTCGAAAGTGAAGTCAAATCGCATCGCATCCGGCCCGACCTGTGAACCGGCCTGTACGACATGCGTGCCGAGCAGCTCACGAACCGCCGCATGAAAGAGGTGCGCCGTACTGTGGTGCAGCATGGTGGATTGGCGTCTGTCCTTATCGACAATCGCCCTAAGCCTCTGCCCAGCCTCGACGATGCCTGAGAGCGCCTTCACTCTATGCACGTGAAGTCCTTCATGCTTCTTGGTATCGACGACAGCTAGAGTGGACTCAGCACCCGACAACAATCCGGCGTCGCCAATCTGCCCACCGGACTCCGCATAGAATGGTGTGGAGTCCAAAATCAACTCTGCTTCCTCACCTTCCTCGATTTTTTCCACCTCTTTGCCTTGCTTGACCACGGCGATGATTTTGCCCTCATCCTCGGTGGTATCGTAGCCGGTGAATTTTGTCGTGCCGTAATCCTTGAGCAGACGCCCAAAAGCCTCTTCACCCGTGATAATGACGTTGAATTTGTTAACGGAAGAAACCGCTTCATGCTCTTTCTTCGCTTCAATAAATCCAGCCATATCCACCGTTTTTCCGCGCTCTAATGCAATTTCGGATGTCAGCTCGATTGGGAATCCGAAAGTTGCATACAAGTTAAATGCGGCGCTGCCGGAGATTTGCCTTTCGTCTGACGCCAACAGTGATTCGAGCAAGCCAATTCCGCGGTCGATTGTCTTGGAAAAGCGTTCCTCTTCATCCTTGACCACCGAAGAAATTAAATCTTCGTGTCCGGAAAGCTCCGGATAGGGTTGCCGATAGAGTTCGACTACTTTCGGCACCAGTTTGTAAATGAATGGCTCGGTCAGACCCAGAAGCCTGCCGAAGCGAGCTGCACGGCGGATAATGAATCTCAAGACATAACCACGCCCGATGTTACTGGTGCGAACACCATCGGATACGAGCATGGTGACGCAGCGCGCATGGTCCGTGATGATTTTCAGATAAAGGTTTGTCTTATCTGCGGTGGATTCTGCCGGATTCGGTCTGCGTCCCACCTCGGACACATACTTGGCGCCGGCAAGTTCTGCCAACCTCTCCAGTATCGGAAAGAGCAGGTCGGTCTCGAAAGTATTGCCTTTCCCTTGCATAATCGTAGAGATGCGCTCCAAACCGGCGCCGGTATCTACGTTCTTGTTTGCCAGCGGCGTAAACTTTCCCTCGGCGTCCTTGAAGAGCTCCATGAACACGAGATTCCAGATTTCCAGATAGCGGTCGCACTCGCATTTGCCGATACCGCAGCTGTCTGGATTAGGGCTGCAGCCGTATTCTTGACCGCGGTCATAATAGATCTCAGTACAAGGACCACACGGTCCAGTCGGACCTGGCGGTCCCCAGAAATTATCCTTTCGCCCCAGACGAAAGATCTTCTCCAACGGTACTGCGACCTTCTTACTCCACAGCTCAAATGCCTCTTCGTCGGCAGGATTCGTATCATCACCGCCAAATATGGTCACCGCGAGTCGCTCGGGTTCCAGACCGAGATCAACAGTGACGAATTCCCAAGCCCATGGAATTACTTCTTTCTTGAAATAGTCACCGAAGCTGAAATTGCCAAGCATTTCAAAAAAGCTGTGGTGACGGGCAGTTCTGCCAATATTTTCAATGTCGGAGTCTTTACCGCCGGCACGCGTAACCTTCTGAACAGTCACAACACGTGGCGGATCGGTCGGCGGTGCCTGACCGAGAAAAATCGGCACGAACGGAACCATCCCGGCCGAGGTCAGCAAAAGGGTTGGGTTGTCCGGAATCAAACTTGCGCTTGGCAGGTGCAAGTGCCCTTTCTTATCTCGAAAGTATGAGATGAACCTGTCACGTATCTGAGCTCCAGTCAAATGCATCGCAATTCTCCCTGATTGCTAACGCGGTCATTTAACAGCAATTGCTGTGCGCATGGCGACATTGGCGAGACCTTCAGTATACCAGCAGACAGGGAAGCCCATTCAGTTGTGGGTTTCAATCGGCTTGAAGTCGATATCATACAGACATATTTCGATTTCAAAGGTCGAAATACTCGCTATCTCATTAAGCAGCGTTATAGAAATCGAATACAATTGGGCATAAGGTAGCTAGAGTTCATGTATTTCACCGCATCCCTCAACTGAGGGAGTCGAAATGCAATCTCTCCAGGACGGGTTCCCAACCGGACGTCCTAAGTGGCTACCTTATCGTGTTGGGCTGGTTGGGTGGAGAAGTTAGGTGGGAGAGACTCGCAACATTTGTAGATCGTGCGGCAAGGTTTTGCAGCCTGGCCAGATCTGCACCGATTGCACCGTCACCGACCTTAAACTTACCGAGACAGTGGCGGAAAGCTGGGCTCAACGCAGCACGCAACAGAACCAGTTGCCTTTTGAAGCCTATCTAACGGAAGAGTTAGAGCAAAAGAGGATTGCAATCCCGGGTCCAAAATGTAAGATCGGTCGCGATCCGACCAATCAGGTTGTTGTCAGAGACGATCAATACACCTCGCGGTTTCACGCCTGGATAACGTGCGAGGACGGGCACTTTTTCATTGAAGATTTAGGTAGCACAAATGGCACGCTATTGAACGGCAGCCCGTTGATCAACCGCAGACCGTTGGTTAACGGCGACCAAGTACGCATCGGTAGAACAGAATACACATTCCATTTCGATGCAGCCGGGCTGACCGGCCGATCCGCCAGACAAAGCAGAGCCGTGCAGTAACAGCCGTTCTCACGCAGAAGGTGATTCTTTTGCAGATCGCTGCAAGACGCTACGGCCGGCAACGACTCCTGACAATAGAATTGGTTCTCTGAATCTGATAACCTTCAATCGCTGAGAGCGCGTTTGGTTCATCTGCGGCTCCAGGCATTCATAATTCCAGCTAGGGGATATCATCCAGGTGAAGCTCCGCAAGGTTGTAATCGTCTACAAGAAGTCAACCTTCCAGATCCAGGCTGTTGAGCGCAGGGAATCTCGCTTCATCAAGCTTTTGGAAGAGGGGCACGATAGCGTAACGCGAGTGAAGGTTGCGCATGCCGAACACTACGACATGCTGGATACTCTAAAAACGATTC
>CAZSNX010000060.1:0-14302 GCA_964607945.1 uncultured Candidatus Obscuribacterales bacterium | reverse complement strand
TGATCAAATTGGACCCCGAGGCTACAAAAGTAGACCATTTACCGCTTCACATGTCAGGAATGATCTATCACTCCATCTTTCGAGTGGGAGACAAAAGCGGTGCCGACGTCTTTGAACTCATTCTGGTCGACAGTCATGTGCGATCGCTCATGGATATTTGCGGCGCCTGCGAGCGTATCCTCAAATCGCCGATTGCCAACTCATATAAATCGTTGATCTGGATCTGGCTGGTCCTCTACTTGCTCGTCCTGCCCTGGCTGCTCGTCCCGTCCTTCGATCTCTGGACGATTCCGTTGATGTTCCTCGGAACTTATTTTGTAATTGCGCTCGAGTTTTTAGCAGAAGAAGTCGAGGAGCCTTTTGGGCAAGATCCAAACGATTTGCCGCTTGACAATATATGTGAAACTATCGAAAGATCCGTTTGCCAGACCTTTGGCTGCTCTTCGCCGAGGCTGGCCAACGATTAGGAGGATTCGGGCCGCTGAGCTTCAATTAACTAAACAAGCGGAACGGTCGATCCTTTGAGTATAATCTGCCTATTGTCATCTCTCCGAAGGGAGGCCCTACTCATGATTGGTGAATTAGCTATCGTCAGCGCCTGGCTGGCAATCATCGGATTCTGGTTTGCAGTTACGGTGTTCATCTTGAAGAAACCGATCGGAGAAGCACTGGCTAGCAGAATTGCCGCTAAAGAAACCGACCAAAAGTTGCAGCCGCTTCAGACACGCATTGCCAACCTGGAAGCCCATATCGGGGCGATGGAGCGAGAGCTGCACCAGGTTAAGGATTCAACCGAATTTGCAGTCAAATTGTTGTCCGACAAAGGCGGTCCAGCAAGCGTCGCGGCCGGCCGTAGTCATCAGCAAGCACAGGTCTAATCATCAGCGCGATTCAACTTCGCTTCAGCCGGGATTAGGCCGACTTTACAACGACTCTTGACAATCGCCGTCGGTCATCCTAAAAATCCCGTAAGCAAAAGGACAGCTTGCGACTGCAAGCTCTCAAGTGGTGCCGCAAGCGCACTGAGACGCCATCACGGCTGGTAATCAAGAAAAATAGTTAAGCTCAAGATGACAGCAAAACAGTTATTCCTTATATGGATGACAACGTAATATGTTCTGGGCCCGGCCTTAAGTAGGCTGGGCAGCAGGAGACTTTCAGTGCTCTTTAACAGTCTCGGTTATCTAATATTCTTGCCGATTGTGGTGCTGCTTTTCTGGTTGTGCCCGCAACGCGCTCGAGTGCCACTGCTTTTAGTGGCAAGCTATATCTTCTACATGACCTGGAAACCAATCTACGGTCTGCTCATTCTGGGTTTAACCCTAGTCAACTACTTGTTCGGGCTTGCGATCGGCAGAGCCGGCAGCAAGAGCAAATTCTGGCTTTTCGCCGCAGTCACGACCAATTTGCTCACCTTGGGCATCTTCAAGTATGCCTATTTCAGCCTGGAAGTACTCAATCAATCGCTTGCGCCCTGGGGAAAGCACCTGCCTGATTTGCCGTTTCAAATCATCTTGCCGCTAGGAATATCCTTTTTTGTATTTGAGTTTATCCATTACATCACCGACGTGTACAAAGGTGGACCAGTCGTCAAATCGTTTCCGGCTTTCGCTCTGTTCGCCAGCTTCTTTCCCACTCAGATAGCAGGGCCGATCAAGCGTTATCAGGACTTCATGCCTCAATTGAACGAGAAGATGAAGTTCAATCCGTCCCTGTTCGACGAAGGGATTAACTTAATCCTGTTTGGACTCTTCAAGAAAGTATTGTTCGCCGACAATCTGGCTGTTGTCGTCCAAAGTGCTTTCGACCATCCGGAACTCTTAAGCAGCCTGGATATGTGGCTGGCAGTCTACGCTTTTGCTTTCCAAATCTATTTCGACTTCTCAGGTTATACGGATATCGCGCGCGGCTCGGCACTCTTGATTGGATTTAAGGTACCGCCCAACTTCAATCTTCCTTACCTGTCAGCATCGATCTCCGAGTTCTGGCATCGCTGGCACATCTCGCTTTCCACCTGGCTGCGCGATTATCTCTTCATTCCACTGGGAGGAAGCAGAGGCTCGCGCCTTAGTGTCTACCGAAATCTCTTCTTGACCATGTTGCTGGGCGGGCTATGGCATGGAGCATCCATGCATTTTCTAATCTGGGGTGCCTATCAGGGAATTCTGTTGATTTTGCACCGCGAATTTCAACGCTTGACCGGAAGTGTTGCCTGGATAAAAGCTTCACTGGCCTCTCCAGTCGGCCACGTTTGTTCAATCGTGGCGACATTTCATTTGGTTTGCATCGGCTGGGTTTTCTTTCGCGCCGACACATATGATCAGGCGACAGCGATCATCAACAAACTCTTGTGCCTTGGTCCGATGCCGCAGGGCATGCAAGTTTGGAGCCTAAGCCTGCCCTCGACGAAAGATCCGGTTATGTTCATTTTGCTGCCTTTTATTTTGTCGCTCTTGTTTGCCGGACAAATCCTTTCAAGCAAGCTCAGCAAACGCAATCAGCCGCTTGTGATTCCGAAACTATTGCAGGCCGCCTATGTAGCGGCAATGATTGCACTATTAATAGTTTTCACGCCGGATACTTCACCACGCTTTATTTACTTTCAATTCTAGAAACGAACGATGCAACTTCACAGCGACATTCCAAACGGACTACAGAAGGAACAAAACACCCTCTGGAAGAGCCATGTCGTAATTGGACTGGCGCTCTTTTTTGCAGCCAACGTCATTCTTTGGTACGTGCAGCCGCTCTCCAAGGTTGACCCGGAAAGCCTGCCTGCCGCTCACACCTGGACCTGGTGGGCTACCAGGGAGTACATTGAGCAGACCGAGGCACCATCGGTAGCACTACTGGGATCTTCTCTCATGATGCATCCCGTGTCTCGTCAGGACGCAGATTTCCTGAATCGCGACTTGGATTACGTACACCATCACAAATCGGAGTATCTAAGGAGTGTCGTTGCTAACAAGCTCGGGGTGCAAACCGCATCATGTTTCAATTTCGCGCTACCGGGCTCGATGATATCGGATGACTACATCGTTTCTAAAGCTCTGTTCCGCGGCGACAAAAAACCAAGACTGCTCGTCCTCGGTCTCTCTCTGCGAGACTTCATCGACAGCGGAGTGAGCTGCCCGGCGGCCACCCCTCCGTTTCGTTATCTAAAGCGGTTTGTCGATATAAACGATGTAATCGGGCTTGCGATGCCTCAATTTTGGCACCGCATCGACTACTATGTCGGCAACCTGGTTTATCTCTGGAATAAGAAATTAGACTCACAAGTAATCCTAGCCGAGCAGGTCAAACAAGCCCTTTCACCGCTGCTTAGCAAAATCTGCGTTCCAAGTTTGATTGAAAAGGCTGATCCGTCCAAGAACCTACCGAGCAACTTGCGTTCCGAAGTCGAGGAGCGCATGTTCATGGTTCGCTCCCACCAGCCCTACACTTGGGAAGACAACTCCTCCGAGTACAAGAAGCGATATCGCGTCAAGCACAAAGAGATGTTTGAAATACAGACAGCCTTTCTTGGCAAGCTGCTCGACTATTGCCAAGAAAGCAATATTTCGGTGCTTATCGTGAATATGCCGCTGACCGCACAGAACCTGTCGCTGATGCCGCAAGGCTATTACGATCGTTATGTGGCTATGCTGCAACAAACAGCAGCTGCAAGAGGTTGTCGGTTCATCAATCTCAACGATCACTCAACTTTCACGAAGAATGATTTTTACGACACCTCGCACATGAATTCAGCCGGGGGCAAGAAATTACTCGACCGAATCGCAGTGGAAATCTCCACCACTGACAATTTGACCAAGGCATTGACCGACCGGAATGTTGAACTTGCCGGTCGACCAAAAGAACATTTGCAGTAGCCGGACTTTTCTAACTACAATTGCAATGCATGAATCTTTAGTTCTGGTAAAGCCTAAATGGGAGCAAAACCTGATCGTAGCTGGTTGCTGATCTCCTCGCTGGCGCTTGGAGTAGCTATCTGTGTGCTGGTCGGGATCGGCGCCGCATTCAAACTCCTGACAATCAAGGACGAACCAACGCCGGCTCCTGCCTCAACCGGCTCAGATGACGCAGATATCGCCGGCTTTGCCAAAGTTTTGGACAAAGAAGTAACACTGGATAAATTGATGCCCCATACAAATCCTGGTTCATCAAGCGAATACGCAGATTCTAGCAGTCGAGGAGAAGGAAAAAATCGCTCGCGCGCAAGCGATCGAGTCTACTTCTTTCCTGGCGACGGCAAGGTCGGAATATTTGAAATTGGCCGTACCTATAAGTCTGGCTATTGGGATGCAACTTGGGACTTTGTCGGCCCGGCAAAGGGAGAAGTAAGAGTTCCGCAAAACTATTTGCTCCGGTTGAAACTCAACTCCGCCGCTACCAATTTCTCAATTCTTTCAAGCTTTCCACCCGATGCGATTAATGTGCTCGACTATAAAGGTCCTTCAGCAGCTCCAGAGCTGGTCAGAGCAATAGCAAGGTTTAAGAAGCTGAAGTACATGTTTATCTTTGATTCCTCTTTCGCCGATTGCAACCTGGCCGAATGGCATAATCTAAGAGATCTGGAATTGATTACCCTGGAAAAGTCATCGATCGAAGAAAAAGATTTGGCCAATCTTGCTTCATTACCGGCTCTCAAGGAGATCTACCTCGGCTCAACTCATGTTGACGGCAAAAGTTTGTGCCGATTCTCTAACATCGCCAATCTCAGGGCGATCGATCTACAGCGCACTACCTGTGGTGACCAAACATTAGACTGCCTCCGGAACGCTCATTCTCTCCACTTTCTGAATCTTACTGAAACTCTAGTCACAAACAACGGGCTACGCTGCCTAAGCGACCTGAAGAGCTTGCGTTTCTTGTCACTGCAACACACTCAGATCGACAACAGCGCTTTGAGTCACGTCAAAGACCTAAAAACACTCGATTCATTAGATCTGAGCGACACTAAAGTCGGCGACGGACTCGCCCCCTTGAGTAGCTTAACATCGCTGCGACGGCTAAATCTCAACCGTACCAGGACTAACGATTCAGACCTAATTGCGATTTCCAACCTGCGCGGACTGATCGACTTGCAGCTGGAGTCGACAAAGCTAACCGACGCCGCTGTTCTTGAGCTGAGCAAGCTCACTCATTTGCGAGAGCTGCACCTTCCCGCTACTATCAGCAATGCAAAGGCTAATCAGCTTCAAAGCAGGCTGCCGGCGTGCCGCATCGAAAAGGGGCTGACTGGCCGGTAGCTTCCCAATTGAAGGACTGCACCGACATTGAATTCGATCAGTTTCAAAACTGTAACAGCAATCGCTCAAGGTTAGCCTGCAGGCGTTATCTTGTCATTGTGAGGTTTTACGGATATGAAGAGGTACAATGTTCAGGGATTCCGCTCGGCAAGAAAACGCAATCACATTCAAGGGCGGCATGGGAATTTACAACATCAAGCCGTGGTTTCGGGAACAGCTTCAGCCCCTCATTAAGCTGCTCTGGAATGTCCATCCGGATGTCTTGACCTGGTCAGCGCTTGCTCTGTCAATTCTGGCTGGGGTGCTCTTGTGTAATTCATCGGAACGTCCGTTCCTGGCCGTGGCAACAGTGCCACTTTTGTTTGCCCGGCTGGCGCTCAATGCGCTCGACGGCATGCTTGCCCAGCAAACCGGCAAAGCAAGAGCAGCCGGAGAAGTCTTAAATGAAGTCAGCGACCGGTTAGCCGATGTGGCTATATTCCTTGGTCTTACCCTGTCTCCGGCGGTGGACAAGTTGTGGGGTCTGCTTTCCATCATCTCCATTTTGATGATCAGTTATGTCGGAATTCTCGGTAAGGCAGTCGCGTCAGAACGCGTATACATCGGAATTCTCGGTAAGGCTGACCGAATGATTTATTTAATGGCCGCCTGCCTCTTTTATGGGCTATTTCCGAACTGGACATTCATGGGATATTCCATTTTCGGACTGCTGCTGCTGTTATTTATCCCGCTTGCATCCATTACATTGCTCCAACGCCTGGACCGTATTATGCATCTTCTCGGCGAACAGAAATCAGGTCAAAAATGAACGCTCCCTTCTGCCTTCCTTCAGACCCGATTGCCAGAGAAACTCTCCTGATTTTGGCCGGCTTCTTTCTGGCAGCCGGCATCGGTGTTTTTGCTTACGAGAAGAAAAGAGGAAAGTCCGACGACAATCTGCGCAAGCGATATCTAAGCTGGTACATGATAGCGCCGGTGGTGTTAGTGCCAGCCTATTTCGGCGGTCTGCCGTTTGCCGTGCTCGTGTGCGCCATGGCGCTTTACTGTTTGCGCGAATTCTTCAACGTTGTCCATGTCTGGGACACCGAGGCCTACAAATGGGTGGGCCGATTATCGGGAGTAGCGCTAGTCGCAACTGCCCTTTTCGAATCGGCTCCACTGCCACCGAAACTGCAAGGGCTGACCTCCGCCGCAGCGGGATTGCCGCTCAAATCTCTATTTCACTCAATCCATCCATTTTACATATTACCGGTTTTCATCATCATGCTGGTACTTACCATCCCTATCTTCATGCAAGCCTATGAAGGCATGCTGATGAAGGAAGCCTTTACCATTCTGGGCATTTTGTACTTCGGGTGGTTCCTGGGACATCTTGTATTTCTGCGCGAGCTTAACGGCGGATTCGGATACATCATCTTTCTGTCCATGACCGTGGTGTTCAATGATGTCCTGGCCTATACGGTCGGCCGGCTGTGCGGAAAGACCCCACTCACACCTAAAATCAGTCCCAAGAAAACGAGAGAAGGAGCAGCAGGCGGATTAGCCGGCTCCTTGCTAGCAGCTTTGATCTTTCGTTACGCGGTTCCCGACCTCAGCCTACCGGCGGTCTTGGCAGCGGCTCTCATAATTGGTGTGGCTGCGCCGTTAGGCGATCTTATAATATCCGTAATCAAGCGGGACATGGCCGTTAAGGACTCGGGCAACCTGATTCCCGGGCATGGCGGGCTCCTCGACCGTTGCGACAGCCTCATCTTTGCAACGCCGGCTTTTTACTATTTCCTCCTGCTGGTGCTGAACTTCAGGTAAACTGTCAGGCGCTCGGCTCATCAAAGGTGCTCACATGGCTCGATTCAAGAACATACAAGAGCTCGTCTTGACAGCGTCGGCTCGCTATGCCGACCGCGTTGCATTCCGGCATATCAACAACGGAAAGGTTCGTCAAACAACATACCGCGAGCTCAGCAAGCTGACTTACCTGGGCGCACGAGCACTCTGGAAGCGCGGGGTCCGGCCGGGAGACTATGTCGGCATTTGCGCCAACAACTCTCCCGAATGGGTGATTGCTTGTCTTGGCGCCTTTCGCATCGGTGCCAAGGTGGTGCCGCTCGACGCTCGTAGCCGCACTGCAGAAATATTGCCGATTATCGATAAAGTCGAGCCTAAACTGATTCTATTTGGAGAGAAACAGTACGTACAGTTCAGCGATCGCTTGCCGAAGTCTCGAATGGAGTTACTTCCCAGGCTATTTGCCGACCAGCAGTTGCCCGAGATTCCGCACCTGCAATCTCCCAACCGCGAAGATCCGGCCTTGATTGTTTTTACTTCCGGCACCTCCGGCACAGCCAAGGGAGTGGTTCTGACCCACGGCAACATCTTGTCCAATGTCGTGGTGGCAGCTAATACATTTGAAGTGTCAACCGAAGATCGTTTGTTATCCGTGCTGCCGTTGTCACACATGCTCGAATTTACCGGAGGCTTGGTCGGGCCGCTTCATAAAGGCGCCACCATCGTTTATTGCCAACCTAAGGGTCCGGCCCATCTCAAAGAGCTGTTGAAGTTCGAGCGAATTTCCGTTCTTCTGGCCACGCCGATGGTGTTTCAGGCGATCGCCGAAGATATAGAGGCCAAACTCGAACAGCTGCCGAAGTCCAAACAACTGGGAGTAGCACTACTTCGCCGCATCGTATTTCAAAAGCCGGCACTCGGAAAGCTGCTGTTGCGCGAACTGCATCAAGAACTCGGTGGCGACATCAAGTTTTGGCTGGCAGGTGGTGCGCCAACTCCACCCGAGTTGGTCGAAACATTGCAGTCGTTCGGAATAACCTTGCTGATCGGCTATGGATTGACGGAAGCCTCACCGATTGTAGCGGCCAACACTAAAACGAACAGCAAGCCCGACAGTGTCGGACTGCCGCTACCCGGAGTTGAGGTCACCATCGACAATGCTAATTCGCTGGGTGTCGGAGAAATTCTTGTCAAGGGACCAAATGTAATGCAAGGGTACTGGAACAACCCCGAAGAAACAGCCAAATCATTGGTGGATGGTTGGCTCAAAACCGGGGACAGTGGCTCGCTTGACGCGGACGGTCACTTGCGTGTCAACGGCCGGATCAAGTCGGTGATTGTCACCGCCGGCGGTTACAACGTTTATCCGGAAGAGCTGGAAGAGGCCCTGGCCAAAAGCCCCATCATCAAAGAAGTCTGCGTCTTCGGCAAATCGGGCGCGCGCGGAGAGGAAGTTTGCGCAGCTCTGGTAGTTCACGAATCAATCGCCAACAGTCCGGATAGAGACGAACGCCTCAAACAGGAGATCGGGCGGCTGTTGTCAGACTTGGCCGACTACAAACGCTTGCAAAGCTATCAGGTGTTGGACCAGCAATTGCCGAGAACCACTTCAGGTAAGATACGCCGCGGCGAAATCGTTCGCCTGTTCGAACTGGCGCAACAGAAGAAAAAATCATCCAAAAAGTCCGAGGAGACCATCTTTGCTTGGGATGAAGACGGTCAACAAGTT
Organism: uncultured Candidatus Obscuribacterales bacterium; assembly: GCA_964607945.1. GTDB lineage: Bacteria > Cyanobacteriota > Vampirovibrionia > Obscuribacterales > Obscuribacteraceae > JAGVKB01. Next base: position 5,539 of record CAZSNX010000060.1, on the reverse strand, counting down.
TGCAATGTGATCTCCCAAGTGATGGATCCCGCCATACTGAGAGGCATCTGTCCGTCCGGTTCTCGCAACTTCAGTCCGGAGATGCGCTTAAGTGGCGATCTCGGATTAGATTCTTTTGCAAGGCTCGATCTCGTCTTCCGGTTGGAACAGCAATTCTCAATTGATGTTCCCGACAGCGCCGTCCAAGAAGCACAGACTGTAGACGATCTGGTTATTCTGACGAAGTATCTGCGCCAGCTTCCCAGCGATGAACAAGCGGTCAAGGCGCAAGAGCAGGAAGATCTGCTTGCCGAGCCAAGCTCGCAATGGAAACCATGGCCGATCGAACACCACGACCCATCGACCTGGCCGCTTCGCGACGATCCGATCGTGACGAGCAGCCGCAAAGTGCTCGAGATCGCTGCAAGAACAGCCATCAAGGTCTACAACCAGTTCGACACAGCCGGAACCGACCGCTTGCTGCTCGACCCTCCGTACATAGTCGTCGCAAATCACGCCAGTCATTTCGATTGCATTGCACTGCTAGCAAGCTTTCCGCAGCATCTCCTTTCAATTGTGCATCCGGTAGCTGCGGCAGATTACTTCTTTGCCGATCCCTGGCGGTCCGCGCTTTCGACTTACCTGCTCAATGCCGTTCCGTTCGACCGATACGGCAATTTCGAGGAGAGCATGAAAACTTGCGAGCAATTGCTACGCAAAGGCCACATCCTAATCATCTTTCCAGAAGGCACTCGCTCTACCAACGGGCAGATCGGCACCTTCAAGCCCGGTGCCGCCAAGCTGTCGATGACAGTTGGATGCCCGGTTATCCCGGCCTATATCAAGGGCACGAACGAAATCCTAGCCAAAGGCAACTTCATTCCGCAGCCGGCTCCGCTCGATGTCAGCTTCGGGCTGCCACTTTATCCGCCATTAGCCGATCCAACAGTCGGCACCTGTCAAGAGTACGCCCGCATGCTGCAAAACGCTGTCATCGGGTTGCGCGACACAGAGCAGACTATCCAGCAGGTAGCTATCTTCCCTTCCGAACCAGCGGACAATTAGCTCACTCCAGCGACCAGCCGTTTAATCAGTTTGCTGATTAAAAAAGTCGCCTATCGGGCACATATAAAAGCAAGCATGACGTTTTGACCGGATTTCCTGTCGTTCAGGTATCTGCGGTTAAGTCCGCATGGGCTTTCAACTAACTTGGTGAGAAGAAGATGAAGTCACAGAAGTCTTTTCGTAAGCTCCTATCGGCTGTTTTGTTCTTAAATCTGGTGTTCGTTAACTCAGTAGCGACGCTGACAGCAGCCGCCCAGACAGCTACCGATGGCAGCACGCCGGCGGTGGCTCCGGTCAATCTGGATTTGACATCCACCGACCGCAATCTAGGAGTCGGACATCTCACCACCGACAAACCGATCACGATTCAAGTCGGAGACACTGCCCGCACGCTCGGACCGCAGGACATGGTGACGCCGGCTGAACGGCTAGCCGCCTATCAAGTTTTCTCCACCGGACAACAGAGCCTTATCCTGGGCAACCTGGGCAACGCAGTCGGCGGACAATTTACTATGGGAGCCAGGTTCAACCAGTACGTAAGCGATCTTGTTGTCCCACAGGGTGTTACAGCTCTCAGAGACTTCGGAACAGCTTCATCACTTAACCTGGTTGGTAATCTAGTAAATCAAGGCAGCTTATATGCACTTTCAACCAACTCCCAGGTTACTACTGCTGCAATCAGCGCGGCGAACATCTTCAACCAGCAAGGCGCATTGCTATCATCGGTGCTTCCGGCAGCCGGCATCGCCGGGTTTACGAACCCGGTAGCAGCGCTCGACTTGCATCTGACCGCCCTGCAGGACATAATCAATCACGGAACAATTCAAAGCTCGGGAGCATTGAACATCACAGCCGGAGGCTCGATCGTGAATTCAGGATCGAATGCCGTCATGCAAGCAATCAACAACATCAATCTCGCTTCCGGAGCCGGCAATATCGTTAACTCCGGAACGATCGCCTCTGCAACAGGCAATATCAATCTCGCCTCGGTGCTGGCACAAACTCTAATCGTCAACAACGTAGCCGGCCGTCTGGAAGCGTTAGCAGGCTCTGTCAACTTCAGAGATTCGCTGTTCAAAGGCAGTTTCGATACTCACTTGAACGGCGGAGACATCTTGAGCAAAGAGCTGAACCTCTTTTCCGGATATGGCAAAGTCAGAGTGTCGGCCGAGCACATAACCGGCGTTGTTAACAGCTATGGCACTGCGACCGAAGTACACACGACCGCCGGCGATCTTCGTCTCGGTCGCGTTGATCTCTCCGGCGACCCGCTTTACACTGCCAACGGCAATTTCTTTCTCACCGACGACATCTCCGTCACCGGCGGCAACCCGCTAACAATCATCGCGTCCGGCAGCATCCTGGTCGATCCATCCGAATCAGGCAACCCAGATCCACTGACGATCAACACCAGTGGCGGTGGCGTAAATGGCGGCGGTGACGTCACAATGATTGCCGGATTGTATTTCCCAGGCGGACTGGCACCCACCCAGTTCAGCAGCAGTCAGACCTTGGTCGCCAGCAGCACCGGAGGCAAAATCGATCTCGTTTCGGTCAAACCGGTTACGCTGATCGACACCCACGGCATCCTGCCGGTCGGTCAAGATGGCAACATCGGCGGCGGCAACGTAACACTGATCGCTCTGCAAGGCTCCGATGCAGACACCGGCAAAGTGCTCTTGCCCAGCAACGGTGTGATCAATACCACCGCTGCCAACCAGGGCAGCGGCCAAAACAGATTCAGCGGCGACGTCACGATCATTGCCGACAGGCGGAACGCCAGCAGCAATGACATGTCTAATGCCATAACCGTCGGCGAGATAAACGCCTCACCGGGAATTGCCGGTCTTAATGGCAATATCTACATGGCTATCGCACGAGCCAGAACCGCAAACACTTTTGGATCAGTGTATGTCCATGCCAACGGACAGCTCGACACCTGCGCCGCCGGTTGCGCGCTGCCCACCAACAGCCCGACTCTCTTCACCGGCGGACAGCCATTTGACTTCGGTCAACCGCTGCAATTCGAAGCCAGCATCAGTAGTCCTTTCGACAGTGTCAATATCGTCAAGCCGGCAGTTTATCCAGGTTCGATTGCAACCGGCAAGCTTACTGGAAACAACATTTACCTGTACTCCGGAGGCAATCTCTCAATAAATGGTGACGCCAATGTATTCGCTAACTTCACTGCGACATCGGTGAGCGATACAACCTTCACAATGGGCGCCGGCAGCAACCCAGTCAATGGACTGGCAGGAACTCTCACCGTTCAACCCAGTACCAATTTCAGCATATTATCAATCGCCAATTTCGGCTCCGGTGGCGTGGCCCTTCCCAACCCAGCCTCGATCAGCAACGGCAGCAACGGCTACTTAAACCTACTGGCAGCTCATGGTTCGTCTGGCGGCACCCTGGTAGGCGATGGCAACGTCTATCTGACCGCCGGAACAGAAATCAATGTACTCAATCGCCGCCTGGCAATCATCGCCAAACACATTTTCGCAGAAGGTCCCGTCGGCTCAGGCAGTGTCTCTCTCAATGCGGCCGACGTGGTCTTACGAACGGTCGGTACACCTGCTTCGCCTCTCGATCAAACCGGCAATATAGAAGTAGGCACTGGCGACAATCAAATTGAGGTTCATGTCCTCGGCATGAACAGCTGGGATGGTTACTTGAACATCACTGCCGGCCACAACCTCTACATAAGTGACCTGGCTGCCTTGACCAGCCAACCAGATTTTGGCTCTGGCGGTCTGTATAGATTGGCCGCTGGAGCTTCAGGCAATGGCAACATCTACTTTCAAACAACCGGTGTGCTCGACGCTACAACGACTCCGGCGACAGTCACAGCCAATGGCGGACGAATCACCTTGGATGTGAACAGTTCTGAAGTACTCGATGTCTCTTCCATTCAACTGAGGGCTGATGCATCTTCCAGCACGACTCATGGCGGACTGGGAGGAAACATTTCCATTCTAAACAGAGGCGGCGGTGGCATCAAACTGGGAGGCGCAGGTAGCGTTTCCGCCAATGGCGTTTTGAATGACGGCGGGAGCATTGAAATAAACAGTTTGCTCTATATGAACAACACACCACTAAGCGCTCTGGGGACGGTCGAAATCGGCTCTGGAATTTTATCGGCTGCGGCAATGTTTCCAATCTCTTGCCCGGATTGCGGAGTATCGGATGGCGGTAGTGTTCATATCGCAGCGTCCAACCTCATCATCACCGGCGGCCCGTTGTCAATCGATGTCACCAGCCCGGCGGGTCCTGGAGGCCGAGCAGTAATCGTTTCTGCCGGCAATCTAGACTTCGGCTCTGACGAAGGACAGATTCAGATTATTAACCACTCAGGGTCAAGAGAGGCTCAATTCGGTCTAGCCGGAGGCACTTCCTATGAAGCTGGATACGTCGAAATAGTTGCCGGCGGCAATCTAACCATTCACGACCTTGCCAGCATCAACATCAATGCTCTCGCCTCCAACGCAGTCGGTGCCACCCTTCTACTTACAGCCGGAGCCACTGGTGAAGGTACGATCATCCTGCCGACAGTTGCCCAGGGAGAATTCAACGTCTTAGATGTCCGCGGAGGTGGGCTAAATGGAGCCGGCACCGGACACGGTGGGCAGTTGGTGTTGGCAGTGAACAGCTCGCAAATGTTCGACACAAGTCAGATGAAACTCCTTGCTGATGCAGGACTTCAGACCACTGAATTCTCAGGCTTCACATCCAGTCCCGGTCGAGGTGGTAGCATCATGGTAGCTAACCGAGGCTCGGGCGGCATCAACGTTGGCAGTCCCGAAAACATCAGCGTGAAAGCAAAAAATGGAGACGGCGGCATTATATTCCTCAATTCCAGCAACTTGCAAAATAGCGGGTTGACCGGACTGGATGGAGCAACTGGCGGACCCATAAACATTGAAGGTGGAGTTCTTTCAGCGCAAGGAGATGGCGCCGAAGGAAATCAACAGAGACCAACTCACGGTGGCGCAGTCAACATAATCGCTTCAGCCATTAACATAACCAGCGGTCATCTCACCATCAACACCAGCGCATCCACAGTGCTGAATCCCGATTACGAGTTCATGCCAGCTGGGCTTAGAGGAGCAGTTTTGGTTGCAACTTTTGCCGGGCCGACCGCATCTCTTCCGAACCAGGGCAATCTGACTATCGGTACTGGCATCGGTGAAATCTCCATTTTGAACAAAGGGGTGCAGCCGAATTTCGTCTCCGGCCAAATCGGACAGGGACCTTCAGTCGGCTTCGTTTTCTCCGAAGGTGTGTATCTCTCTGCAGGAGGCACACTAAACGTCAATGCTGATGCGATTAACTTTCTACCCGACTTTGCATTTCCAAACATTGCTGGACCAAACGTTGTTCTAAATGCTGGAACGGCAGGCGAGGGCGCTGTCAATTTCAGCGGCACTCTCGATGTCGGCTCTACTGGAGTAGATAGATTTAACGACCCGAACAGATCGGGAAGAGTTTCAATCAC
>CAZSNX010000059.1:0-14681 GCA_964607945.1 uncultured Candidatus Obscuribacterales bacterium | reverse complement strand
ACCGCTCGCGCAGCCCGCAAACAAGCAGGGTACGCTCACCGATCTAAAAATCTGGTGGGGCAAAGCGACAATTTACAAATCGCCAGACCCACAGGAGTTGGCAAAATTTGCTCCAGCCCAGTCTCGCAAACGCAATCGCTGGATGCAGTTCTAATCTTCAGCTTTTAACCGAGCGCCAGGCGAACGACGGCTCCCGACCGTCGTTCGCTCCCCTTTTTGAGATTGTCAACAGCACGGCTTGAATCAGATGATAGAATCGGGGTATGTCGTTTTTTCATAATGCTCACTCGACTTTTCTGGAGTCGATCGGCGGTATCTAATGAGTTCAAGAATCAAAATTGCTGTAACCCTGCTAGCAGGCGCTTCTCTCTTGCCGTCTGCTGCGTTGCCTGTCTTGGCGAAGACAAAGCATCACAAGCAAACGCACTCTGTTCAGCCTCAGCGCAAGCGGTACAACTCCTATCTTGTGCCACCGCCGCCGGCCTATATGCCGTCTATTTTGCCCGAGCTTAAAACCGCCGAAAACCCTGAGCCGGTGGAACCTGTCGAACCCGAGAAGCCAGCCAACCCATACAAGAAGTACGTTTACACACGCGAAGGTCACGAAGACCCCGCTCCCAAACAGCCGAACAAATACGTTACTTACTGGAACAACAAGAGCTAGTTGTCACAGCTTTAAAGCCGCTCGATAATCATCGCGATGCCCATGCCGCCGCCGACGCAGAGGCTGACCAAGCCATAGCGCTGATTGCGCTTCTTGAGTTCGATCGCCAACGTCAGCAGCAAGCGAGTTCCCGAGGCGCCAAATGGGTGCCCGAGGGCAATCGCGCCACCATTGACATTTACCTTTTCGCGATCGAGCTTGAGGTCGCGCTCGCAAGCGATGTACTGCGCCGCGAACGCTTCATTGATCTCAATCAAGTCAATCTGCTCGAGCTTCAGCCCGGCTTTCTCCAGAGCTTTGGGAATTGCAGCCACCGGACCGATCCCCATGATTTCAGGAGGTACGCCTTCGACCGCCCACGACACCACTCGACAAAGGGGAGATAGCCCCAGCTTCTCGGCGTTGGATGCCGTTGTGAGCACCACCGCAGCCGCACCATCGACGATACCACAGGCGTTGCCGGGAGTGACAGTGCCGTCTTTCTTGAAAGCCGGCTTCAATTTGGCCAATCCTTCAATATTCGTCTCCGGACGCATATGCTCATCTTTCTCGATTAAGACCGTCTTGCCCTTCTTGTCGACGATCTCCACCGGCACAATCTCTTGAGCCAGCCGGCCGCTGTCCTGCGCCTTCTTGCACAAAATCTGACTTCTCAGCGCGAACTCATCTTGCTCTTGCCGGCTGACGTTATAGCGGGACTGCAGTTCTTCAGCAGTCTCACCCATCGATTTCTTGGCGACCGTATCGCGAATGTCCAATCCGTCCCACATTTCGAGGTGACCCATCCGCGCGCCCCAACGCATTCCCCAGTTGAAATAAGGAGTCATTGACAAGGAGTCGGTGCCACCGGCTACCACGACGTTGGCTTGCTTGGAAGCCATAAGCATTCCGGCCGTGGCCACCGAGTAGACGCCGGAGCCGCACAGAAGGTTCAAAATCAGCCCGGGAGTGCCCATTTTCAGCCCGGAGCGCAGCGCCACGTGTCGTCCCAGATAAATCGAATCTTTGCTGGTCTGCAATACATTTCCCATTACGACATGATCGACCAGTTGCGGGTCGATTCCGGCTCGCTTGACGGCTCCTTTCGTAGCCACTACCGCCAGATCGGTGGCGGTTTGACTGGCTAGCCCGCCACCGAATGCGCCAAATGGGGTTCTTGCCCCTTCCACGATCACCAGTTCATCGCTCATGATTTGCTGCCTTCCTGCATCAGTTGTTGGTCTAAGAGAATTCTAAAACAAGTAATAAGGGTGTATATACTTCTTAATTGTCGGGCTAGAATTGGCGCATTCGCTTATTCACAAGCTTTTGATTATTAATGGAGGGGTGAACCTTGGCTAAGGTTGGTGTTCCCAAAGAGATCCTCGATAACGAGTACAGAGTGGCGTTGACATTGGCTGGAGCGACAGCTCTGGTAGCCGATGGACACACCGTCTACATGCAAGCCGGAGCAGGGCTCGGCAGCGGTATTACTGACGAAGAGTACAAACAGGCCGGAGCGAAAATCCTCCCTGATGCACAAGGCATCTTCGCGGAAGCAGACTTGATCTTGAAGGTAAAGGAGCCTCAAACCTCCGAAGTTCCGCTTCTGCGCAAAGGGCAACTGCTCTTCACCTACCTCCATTTGGCAGCTCACCCGAAGCTAACACACGACCTCTGCAAAACAGGGGCAACCTGCATTGCTTATGAAACGGTCCAAACCGAGTCCGGTTACCTGCCGCTGCTGACACCGATGAGCGAAATCGCCGGCCGGCTGGCAACTCAGATCGGCGCCAATTATCTCGAAAGACCGATGGGCGGACGCGGCGTCTTGTTGGGCGGCGTGCCGGGAGTCGAACCAGGCGAAGTAATCATCATCGGCGGTGGCGTAGTCGGGACCAATGCCGCCAAGATTGCTCTCGGGCTTGGCGCTCGCGTCACAATCTTCGATCGTTCAATCGAGCGCTTGCGCTACCTGGATGATGTATTTAACGGGCAATTGAGGACGGTCTTTTCGATCGGCCATTACTTGAACAACCTTCTGCCGACGGCAGACCTCGTTGTGGGCGCCGTTTTGATCCCAGGCAAACAAGCGCCCCGTGTCGTCACCGCCGAAATGGTCAAGAAGATGAAGCCCGGCTCCGTGATAGTCGATGTCAGCGTCGATCAAGGCGGCTGCATCGAAACTATCAAGTCGACAACTCACTCTTCTCCAACTTATGTTTGGGAAGGGGTCGTTCATTACGGCGTCGCCAACATTCCCGGTGCAGTGCCTTGGACATCCACCCGCGCACTCACCAACGCTACGCTTCCTTACGTTCTCAAACTGGCCAAGTTCGGCTACCAAGCCGTTCTCGACGATCCGTCTCTCAATCGTGGTGTAAACATCCACGAAGGGCAGATCGTTCATGCCGGAGTAGCTGAAGCAGTTGGAGCGGCAGCCGTCACGGCATAAGCTCAGCCTGGTCTGAATCGTCCGGCTTCGGTCAAGACGATTTAGACAAAACAGCGCAGCGGAAGCGCGAGTCGGACTAGCAGCAATGCTTACGACTCGCGCTTTTCCATGCTCAAGCCGGAGACCCACCGCTTCTCAAGAGAAGCAATTACAACGCTCGAAGGAGCCGACATGTCGACCTTGAAACTCGCCTGCTGGAATGTAAACGGCGTTAGATCCATTTCCAAGAAAGGCTTCTTCGACTGGCTGGCCTCCGAGCAGCCTGACATCGTCGGGCTGCAAGAGACCAAGATTGCCAGCGAACAGCTGACCGCCGAATTGCTGGCGCCAAAGGGCTATGTCAGTTACTGGAGCCATGCCGAACGTAAGGGTTACAGCGGCGTCGTCATTTATACACGCGAAAGGCCGCTGGCGGTTACGGAGGGTTTAGGCATCCAACGATTCGATGCGGAAGGTCGCGTGCTTTCGGCCGATTACGGCGATTTCGTCCTGATGAATATCTATTATCCAAACGGCAAGGCAAGCCCCGAGCGCCTGCAGTACAAGATGGACTTTTACGAGGTTTTCCTCAAGCACGCCAACGAATTAAAGAACAAAGGGAAAAAACTGATCATCTGCGGCGACTTCAACACCGCCCACAAGGCAATCGATCTCGCCCGCCCAAAAGACAACGAACAAGTCTCCGGGTTTCTTCCGCAAGAAAGAGGCTGGATGGACCGGTTCGTCGCCAGCGGATACATCGACACATTCCGAGCCTTCAACGCCGAGCCGCACAACTATACCTGGTGGCACCTGGTGACCAGGGCACGCGAACGCAACGTTGGCTGGCGCATTGACTACTTCTTCGCCTCAGACAACATTCAGGACGGGCTGCTCGAAGCTTCTATCCAGTCTCAAGTAAAAGGCTCGGATCACTGCCCTGTCACTTTGCGGCTGCGTGTTTAACTTGTCTTACAAAGAGATCAAGACGACTTGAATCGAGCTACCGCCGCTCTTCTTGCCTGCAATTGAATAGTTGGAGCCGACCTTCGTGATGCTGACCGTCACTTTCGACTTTTCTCTCTGGGCTTCGATGTTCAACAACGAGCCGCTCGTTGTCATTTGAGTGATCTTCCAGTTGCCTTCCAACAATTTCTCCTGATAAAACTTGGCAATCTGATAGATGTCATCTTTCGAAGCCAAAACCACCGCTCTTGCTTCTTTCCCGCCACTGGCAAGCGTCGAGCTGCTGGTGGTTGTCAAACCGGAGCCCGGGTATTGCGGTATGGGAAATCCGAGCGGATAAAGTGCGCCGGTACTCGGTACGGAGCCGACCGTTGTCTCTGGAGCCACAATCGTCGGTATCTTCTCTTCCTGTTGAGAGCAGCCGCATAGAACGAGCACAATTGCACTTGCGCAAATCATCCTATCGCTCTGATATCGCAGCATCGGTCCATTTCCTCAATCATCGGGCAGTCCCCCGACTCATTATAAGTCCGATCCACCGAAGCGGCGGCAATGCAGTTCAAGCAGGCATCGTCCACGCCGGGGCGCAAGCGGGCGGGACGCCCGCGCCCAGTCCGTTCAGCGGTCTCTAGCCAGGGAGCGAACACGACGCCGGCGGCTGCGTGTACTTTCTTTTAGAATGCGGTATTCGGTTCTCAAATATAATAGTCAGCTGCGGCATACCGCTTTATCAGCCGGATTCGTGGAGCGTTGCAAGATGGTACTAGAAAAAGCTGTTGTTGACCGAGCACAGGAATTCCTGGTAAGAGACGAGAAGCACATAGCCGCAGCCAACTCGCGATATTTCGAGCTGGTAGCGGAAAAGGCAGCCGGCAGCTATCTCTGGGACGTCAACGGCGTACGTTTTCTTGATTTTGCCATGGGCATCGCCGTCAACAATGTCGGGCACTGTCACCCGAAAGTTGTGGAAGCGGCCCGCCAACAGATCGGCAAGTTAATTCATTGCTCGGCTGTCACCCACCATACTCTTAATATCGAGCTTGCCGAAAAGTTAGCGGAGATCACACCCGGACGTCTTGATTGCGTATTTTTCAATAACAGCGGCGGAGAAGCGGTAGACGCCGCACTTAAACTAGCAAGATTTGCCACCGGCAGGCCGAACATTGTGGCATTCAACGGCAGTTTTCACGGACGAACGTTGCTTGCAACCGCCTTGACCACTTCTAAAGTTCACTACCGCGAGGGGTACGAGCCGCTTCCCAGCGGGATCTTTCACGTAGACCATCCGTACTGTTATCGCTGCCCGGTCAAGCAAAAGGCAGATACCTGCGAAATGGAATGCTTCGATCTTTTCGAACGCCTCTTCAAGCACGTGGTAAAACCTCACTCGGTCGCTGCGATAGTTCTAGAGCCGCTGCTTGGCGAAGGTGGAGTCGTGCCGCCGGCAGCCGAATACACCAGAGGCACCAGCTACTTGAAACGCTTGCGGCAATTGTGCGACGAGCACGGAATAATGCTGGTCTTCGACGAAGTGCAAACTGGATTCGGACGGACCGCAAAGTGGTTTGCTTGCAATCACTGGGATGTCGAGCCTGACATAATGATAATGGCGAAAGGCATAGCCAGCGGTTTTCCAATGGCAGGAGTGATCGCTCGCAAGGAGATCATGGACCGCTGGACAGCCGGTCGCCACGGCAGCACATATGGTGGCAACCCGGTAGCCTGTGCCGCCGCTCTGGCCAGCATCGGCGTGATCGAGCAAGATCATCTGCTGCTGAACGCCGAGAAGATGGGTCTGCGAATAATGTCTAAGCTGAAACAACTGCGCTCCCGCTATTCGTTCATCGGCGACGTGCGCGGACTGGGACTGATGATCGGAGTCGAGATGGTAGACTCCGACGGCAAGCCGGACGGCAAGCGGCTGGGCCGCTTCGTCGACGAATGCATGCGGCGCGGACTGCTCCTGCTCGATTGCGGAGATCACGATCATGTCGTGCGATTGACCCCAGCCCTAAACGTCTCCGAAAGCGAAGTCGACACAGCCCTGGCAATCATGGAGCAGTCGCTGGAAGCAGTGTACTAACTGCTTCCAGCGACTGCAATTCGCCGGAGCCAGTTTAACGGCAGATCTATGCTGCGCCGCCATCAAGCAGCGACAGGACCAGCTCACTGTTGCTTTCAGCGTCTTTGCACAAAAACACCTTAAACGGCTGGCAGCTCGCTGACAATGCCAGGGACGAGCAGAGCCTCGAGCCGGCAATGGCCGCTTTGACCATTACATCCTTGCAGTTCTTGCGCAAAAAAAGCTCAGCGACTTGGGGCAAACCAAGGCCGACCACGCAATCTCTTACCAGACAGATCAACACGGAAAGCCGGCTGGCCGGTTCGTAGCGGGGTAAGTCGGCTGTCGTCCGGCAGCCGATTAAAACGATTGGCCGCCCAACCGTCTTGCCTGTCCAAATCCGGTCCGCAAATAGCCGCGCATTGACCAGCATCTTCGTTCCCCAGCCCGGAATCTCAGTCTGTCTCACAAAGTGCTTGGGCAGTCCGCTCGTATCGATGTCCGGGCGCATTCCAAGACGAAAGGGGAAGGAATACAAGCGCCCGGATCGGTCGATAAAGACAGTGTCATCAGAGATCAATCGAATTGATGGTTTGGAAAGCAGAGACAGAGCCAACGTCGACTTTCCACCTCTGGCAGTCATCAAGAGAATCGCCGCTCTTCGACTGCCGGCTGCGCCCATCGCATGCACTCTATGCAACCCACGCCGGTCCAGTTCTTCACCGATTCGCGACAGGATGAGCAGATAGGCTCGCTCGTACGCTTGCTGCCATTCGCTTGCATAGACAGTTCCAACAGTCCCGTCGAAGTCGTAGACAACCAGCGCCTTACCGTTGTAATCGATGAATCTCTTGGCTTTGTCGTCAAAGCAGACCCATTGCGACGTGCGCATCGACTCGTCCAGCGGCGGGATGCTTTGATACGGTGGCTCGTTCACCACAATCGACAAATTGAGGAAGGCCGGCTTAGAGTCATCTTCAATCAAGAAAAGATCGAAATCGAACTCGAGCGCATCGGCAACACGGGGGTCTCCACAGTTAACTTCCGCAGTCACTCCATGTATGGCAAGCCGCACAAGCCGACCGGAGCTCTTGGCGTTTGCACCCGGCGCGATTGACTCCCGTTGCATTGCTTGAACCAAGAGACACCCCTCAAGAACTGAGATTTTGAGCGTGTACCCGAATCATACTGTCCAATCGACAATAAGACATGCAATGCACCACTCCTTTCAAGAAGCCGATGCCGTATGACAGATGCAGGACTGGAAATGCTGACAATGCCAATAATCCAGAGAGTGGACTGCGCGTCTTAGAAGATATGAGCAATGATTGCAACACACAAAACAAGCCGTAGAAGATCAGCGGTACAAAACAGATTGAAGAATTGAAAACCGAAAGAGAGAGAAGATAAAGACAGAACAGCGACGGCATCACATACCAGATGTCCATCAAGCGGGTCTGCTTCAGGAAACGCCTCCCTCGCCCGTCTCCATAAGAGAAGTACTGGCGCGAGAAGGAAAGCATGGTCGGTCTGCGCGTGCGGCAGACCGTCATAAAGGGAATGTAAAACAAGCGAGCACCAGTGCTGGCAACCCTCTTAAGCAGATCGATGTCTTCACCGGGATAGAGAGAAGGATCCATCCCGCCGGCCTCTTCGAAGACCGACTTCCGCATCATTAGATTGCAGAAGACAAGCTCATCCTCTCGCACCGGACGAGGCTCTCCTACAGCTTCATTCCGCGCTTGCGTGATCGCAGAACCAAATCGACAACCGACCACCTCTCCAAATGTCGTCTGCAGTGGTGTCGCATCTGGTGCCGTAAGCGCAGGGCCTCCAACCACATCGACTTCGCCTGACAAAAGTAAGTCCAACCCGAAATCAAGCACTCCCGGAGCCACCTTCGAATCGTCATCGAGAAAGTAAAGGAGATCACCCGAGGCCTCTCGGACAGCTCTGTTGCGTTGTTCGGAGACATTATTGCCGCTGACTACGAGCAGCTCTATCGTCACATCCGGGCGGTTTGAGACAAGCGTCGATTCAGACTCCGCCGGCCGGCCGCCAGGACGCACCGGAATGACAACCGACAAAATGTGAGACGCCGACGCAATCGACATGTTTTCGCTTACTAGCCAAGACAACGACTCTTGACAGTCCATAATAGCGGGAAGAATCACTCCGGTCGCGCTCAAGGTTGTTTAAATAAAATTAGCGAGTCGCCAACGACCTCCTGTTCTTTCAAATGCGACATCCATTCCAGATCCGCTACCGCGACCGGCTGGCATTGACCGCCAGACTGTAACGTTAGATAAATGGTCCGCTCCCGAGCTGCAAGAGCTGATTGAATGCGCCTCCAATGTGTGACAGATACAGCAACCCATTGCCCTGATTGCGGACGATGCTCTACAGAAAAGGGCAGGTAGCTCGCGCCCAGATAGGCCTTCGGATCGCCCTTGCCGAAATAAAGAAGTTCGACTTTATCCAGCTTGCGGCTTTCCAGGAATCGCTTCAACCGTAGAAGGTCTGTTCCCCAATCACAGTTGGAATCCACTACAACAGTTGTCCCTCCTCGTTTCCCGCCGACAATCTCGTTGTAGTAAGAGAGATATCCCGGCCAATGAAAGTGAACCGAGACACAATTTACAATCAAGAGAACCGTCACCAGCAGCAGGAAAACCCATCGCCTTCTGCCTATCACTCGCAGTGAGGCGGCCAGTTGAGCACCGATCAAGGCCGCAACAAACGGCAGGACAGGCAACACATGTCTAACTCCTATATTCAGCCCACTCCTGGCCGACAACATCATATAGAGCAGCACGAATAAAACGGACGCCGCACCAAACATGGATGCCCGCCGGCTTCGCTCGCTGGATTGCAACATATAAGTCGCTTGACTGCGAAACTCAAGCAAGAAAGTTCCGGCAGCCAGAGCTGCAAGAGCCAAGCAGGCGATCGACTCCTTGATGCCGAGTACAAGCGGAAAGTAGATGGAATTGCCGCCGCGATACCATTTGCCCAGCAGGTAAGACTCCATGCCAAAGCCGCTTTGCACGTGCAACGTCTGAGCCGCCAGTCCGGTCAAGTACCACGACAGACCACGAAGATTGTCGACCGAAGCAATTAAGTTAAGTGCCGCTCCGAGAGCGGGCGCTTGCAATCTGTCGAAAGTAAAGCTGTTGTACCAAGCCTGAAACTCGCTTGGAAGATTTGCCACGTGCCACTGGTAGACGGCCGCCACCATTACCAGCCCAAACAGATACATAAGTGCGACCAATGACAGATCGATCAACGAAAGCGACACTGCTTTCAAGGCAGACTCCAGTGTCTTCGAGCGCATCAGCCGCCGAGCCGAAAGACAGATACAGAGGATCGCAAAGTATGGATAGAGTGTAATCAGAGAGAACTTCACCAGTTGCGATACTGCCGCAACCAATGCCGTCAACAAGAAGACGCTACTCGAACGGCGGCATAAGAATTCAACGAACAGTGCAATTGAGACAAAGAAAGCCGCTGCCGCCATCAGATCATTTTCGACGAACCGGCCGTGTGCCAGAACTGTCGGCGAAGACGACAATAACGTCAAAGAAAACAAGCCTGCCACCGGACTGAAGAAGCGGGCGTTGAAGCAAAAGTAAACTGCCAGAAAAGCAACGGCAATAGCTATCATCGGTAATCTGGCCAACCGGATCATTCTTTGCGGATCGTTGCCACCGGCGAAGAAAAAATCGTGCGCAATCTGTTGATTGGAAGCATCTATACCCGTAGCCGGCGGTTTGAACCCGGTCAACAACAAGGGCACAGCAGAAAGGTCTTTGACTAACGGCGGGTGCCAGGGATTTACTCTGAAGTTTCTCTCAGTCAAACAAAGATATCCGGAGGTGACATGCTCGGTTTCATCATAAGCCGGGCTGTCGTCCCAGCTTGACGTCAGGGTCGCCAGCCCGTAAATCAAAATTGTTGCCATAGCCAGAAGCGTCAAGAAATTTGCTGAAGCCCAAGTTACAGCAACAGTTGGAGCACTCCTTTTGGTGGCAACTGCAGCCGGCGCAGACATCTATCTAAATTCCTTCAAGGTCAGGGTAAGCAGCCAATTCTGCTTGCTTGAGGCTGCGCTCGCTGATAACCGGCGGCAAGTACAAGCAATTGTGCCTCCAACCGTTCAATATGTGAGACAGGAAGAATGCGCAATTTACCAAATATCGTGCCAGCGCTACCCGGGTTTCTCGAAGCGATGTCAAAGCCGCCGGAAGGTCCGGTTTCAGATATTCGAGCAGCGCCCAGACAGCCAGAATTGAGAGTGCCGCCGCTAGCCAAGGCAGAAAAGGAAGGAGTGAAACCGCTATCACCGCTGTCAAATGAAACACCAGAAATGGTGTCACAAAGATGCATACGCTGAAAGGACAATTTTCCCTGTACAGCACGTTGCGATACTCCGCCTTCTGCTTGCGCAGCAATTGCAAATCGCGAGACAGAAAGATCTCCAGATGACGGTTGTTGTACTTATTGAATACATAGGGCACGAATCGACCATATCCCCACCATTGCTTGAGCAATTCCGCAATAGTCGGTCTGGCTCGGTGACCGACTGTCATCTCGGCACAGAGAAACATGCTCCAAGATGACTGCGAGATCCTCGCACAGATTTCCACGTCTTCGCTCAGCAAGCAGTTTTCATCGTAAGTGCCGATACTTTCCAGAGCCGACCGCCTGAGACAGAGCGTGTTGTTCGAGAAGAACGACAGCGGCTCTTCGAGCTCCTTGCCGAGATAGCCAGTCTGTCTGGATTTCGACAGCAAATCGATCAGCATCTTACCCCGTCTCCCAGATAACGAAGATAGAAGTCTTCTACTGTATTGGAACGATTGCCGAGGTCATGCTTCACGATGCCGCCGACCGCCGCAATCCGGGGACTGCGAAGCAAGCTTCGCTCAGCGTGAGCAATCCAGTTGGAATCCAACACGCAATCGTCATCGGTAAAGCAGATCAATTCACCGGAGGCATACTTAATCGCCTGGTTGCGCAAATATGGAATGCTGCGAGGCAGCTCTCGCACATAGCGCAGATTGAAACGATCTCCAAAGGAAAGAAGAAGCGCCTCAGTCTCAGAGCCGTCGCTATTGTCTATTACAACCATTTCGTCGGGAAATCTCGTTTGCTCAAGCACCGACAGCAGCAGTCGTCTCAACATCTCATGTCGATTCCGGGTACAAATGCATAAACTGACACGCAGCTTAGTATGCATCTGCTCGGTGCCGGGCGGCTTTGCATCGCTGAGTACGGCCGAAAAAAACCTGTTCATATAACCAAAGAAATTAGACGGCAGCCAACTAGTGTCTGACTCTCCTTGCGACCAGCGCAGGGAGAGGTAATACCTTTGCAGCAGATCTACAAATGCTCTACTTTCCGAATACTTCTCTTTGAGCTCCTCGAAAACGTCATCAGCAGACGGATACAAAACCAATTGCCCCTTGCCGACTCGAGACAACCGCCAAATCCGCACGAATCGTCTGATCAGCTGGCAATCATCTTGCATGGTTATCGGTCTACGAGCCCCCCAGCTTTGTGCATCAGCGGCCACCGTGCCAACATATGCGGGAGCTTCACTAGCCTCGGCCACTTCCTGCCGGAATTCAAAGACAGCGTTTGCCGAGCGCTTCATTATTCTGTTCCAGAAAGCGGTCTTGAAGATGATCTCGTCAGAAAGGTCGCCGGCAGTAGCAACTAAAGGTGCGTTGTACGAAGAAGTAACCGTGATCTCGCCGTGCATACAACGGACGACAAAGCCGTCCAGAAGAGCTATCAAACCGCTATTTGCATCGCGCCTCCAGAGAGCGAGCCGATCGGACAACTCTCGATAGCTCCAGGCACCGCCCTGCACGATCTCGAATCTCTCCGGCATTTCGTCCATTGCGCCGATGCGCTCGGCATCAAGACCGGCTTTGGGAGTTATGTCGAAAACCAGCTCGCTGACTGCCTGTTTCGAGTCGCTCAAGCGTCCGCCACCGCCTAATTTGTACGGGATGGACAGCTCTGGCAACTGCGAAAACTCGGTGCGTGACAAGACTTGCCTGATCAGCTGCCAGAAGATCCGATAGCAAGATGAACAATCATCAAACGAACGCTTCTTTTGCAGCTGGCTGCGCGGTATCTGCCACAGTAAATTTAGATAGTCCCAATCTTGCGGAGCTAGACTCTCGAGCTGTCTCAACTTAGACAGCCCCGGTTCTCCGGTGGCAACAATAACAAGCGATCGCAATTTGGTCCGCCAGAAATTCAAATTGTCCGTCTTGCTCGCCACCGCAGACAGTACCGAACGGATCTGCAGCTCCAGCTCGGAGAGCAGCCCAAACAACCATGATTCTCTGTCCGGCAACGGCGGCAGAGAAAATCCATCTCGCTCGAAGGCCTTTTTGAATAGACAGCTAGTCCGCCGATAATTGAAATTGTCATTGGCAAAGGAGCCGTCTTGCTCCGCCACAACAATCATCTCCGCTCGCTCGGAGGCCGGACCCAGGAAAGGGAATCGCTCGCAACATTCCTCCAGCACCCGATCCACACGGCTGAGTATCGCCGCTCTACTTTCAGGCGATGCCGATACGACGATGAAGTAGTCCACATCCGACATTCCCGGCCAGTGCTGTCCGATTGCATATGAACCGGTGAGATAAACGCCTTGCACTTCAGGTATCGCTGACAGTCGCGCCTTCAACGCCTTGACGCCGGCATCGTAGACTCTCGCATAGACTCGATTGAACGGCGCAAAATCAGTCGCGCTGATAAAACGCGCCAGCAATCCAGACTTCGCATCGCCCCCACTATCTATTGACATACTTTCCTCTCAGGCGTGAAAGTCCTACGCTGGCTGCTCTGGAAAGTCCGGACAAGATTGGTATGTCACTTAAACCTTTCGACTGTTCCTGTTGCAGGTGCATCGCTCCATCAACATACAAGGTGACGCCGTGAACATAATCCGAGCGCTCCGAACACAGCCATAAGACAGCCTCGGCCACATCTGCTGGAGTGCCGACGCGGCCGGACGGAATCAGGTCGAGTATGCGTGATTCCATCGCGCTGGAGCCCAAAGCCGCTTCCGTCAGTCGAGTCCTAATCACGCCGGGAGCCACTGCATTAATACGTATTCCCAGACCAGCCAGCTCGAGCGCAGCCGACTTTACTAGCATACCGACGCCCGCTTTCGAGACGGCGTAATTACAATTGCCGGCCCATGCGACCGATTCATGAATCGAACTAATGCAAACTATTTTTCCTCGAACAGCTTGAGATTTGGATATCTGACCACTCTTGAACATCTTCACCGCCTCTCTGATGCAGAGGAATTGTCCGGTCAAGTTAACGTCGAGCACCTTCTGCCACTGCGCCAAAGACATTTCACTAAGCGGCGAACTTTGCTCTATACCAGCATTGTTGACAAGAATGTCCAAACGCCCGAACTCTTGTCCGATGAAATCAAACATGGCCGATACTTGAAGCTCATCGGCCACGTCGGCACGATATCCAGCCGCTTTGCAACCGATAGAGCGTAGGTGGCTGACAACCTCCAAGGCTTGCGCTTCCAGCTCGAGATAGTTCACAACGATGCTTACGCCGGCTTTTCCAAGAGCAAAAGCTATCTCCTTGCCAATACCGGTGTTGGCACCGGTAACGAGCGCCACCTGACCGGATCGCGCAGAGACTTCCGTCTCGTCGAACTCCATCTCAATGACTCCATTTAAATTCAAACTGCGATTAGTTTACAGCCCACCTGACAAGCCAACATTGGTATTGGTTAATTGTGAGAAGTTCTAACCATTGGACAGTCTATTGTCGTAAAACTTCCAGTATCCTTTTCATTGGCAATTACTACTTACAGGACTTAGACCGGCATGCCTGAGTACCCATCCGGAAGCTCTAATACTTATCTCTGCAAGGACCCATTGAAAAGGCTCGCCTTGGGTCTCAGCTTACTAATTGCAACAGAGAGCGCTGTCATTCCGCCGTCGTTTGCAGCAGCTTCAAATGCAGTCAGCACACCGGTTTCGACCTTGGACGTAACCGGCAGCACCAGTTCGGTCGGTGATCTAAGCGTTCTGCATGGGGAAGTTGTAATCCGCAAACAACACACCATCGATGTGCGCGTTCCACAAGCAGGCACGGACATCAAGAAGACGGCGCTTTCCGGTGCGATCTTCGACACCACGGTTGTGAAGCACGGCAAAACCTGCACAGTCAACGGAATGGCTTATTTCAGTCAGGGCAGCAGCATGACTGCCATTGACGACCCCGACTGCGAAGAGCTGATTTCGGTTGAAGGTGGAGAGACGGTGCAGGGAAAGATCGTCTCGATCAACCACGAGACTGTCACTATCAATTCCAACGGACAAACCAGAGAAATTCCGGTCAGACAGATCAAGCGAATTTGTTCATCGAGAATTTACAAGTTCTCGATGACAGTCCCGGCTGGAGCCGATCCGGCCAATATCTCCGCGAACGCCGCCAACATCAAGTTTACAGAAACGACTCACCGCTGCAAGAAGAATGAGCGGCAATCGTCAGCGCCTAATGACAAGCATCCGGTCACG
>CAZSNX010000058.1:5064-14730 GCA_964607945.1 uncultured Candidatus Obscuribacterales bacterium | reverse complement strand
GCTTCTTGCTTTTACTTCCTATGCAATTTCGATTTCCAAGAGCGATATTTGTGCTTGCAAGATGAGCAGATGACCAGTTCTTGCCGAACCGATGCTCCGTTATACTGCGTGTGATTCCTTTGCAGCGACACCCCGATGGCCGAGTCCCCTATTTACAAGTTTGAAGTCCAGGTTCTCAATTCCGAAGGTATTACGCTGGATTCGATTGCTCGAAATCCGCGAATCTATAAGCCGCAAGACTTGCAGGTAGCTTGCACCAACACAAACATTATCTGCAATAGCAGCCAGCCGAAAAGTTCAGTGGTGGCAATGGTCGACTATGTCGTGCACGAATTTTTCGTGTTTGCTCATCGCACCGGGCTCTACAATCGTCAAAAGCAACTATGGGAGTCGATTACAAAGATATCTGCGGCATCGGTATTTCAGTTGAAGAAGGGCTTGCTTCGCAAACAGGCGCTGTCCTTGTTCGACTTGCATTTTCTTGACCATCGTGGACGCATACTTGTAATGGGTCATCTGGTCGATCCGTCCTATCACGACGAGCGCAGCAATTTGGAGTCGCACCTGAATGGTTTTCTAAAGCGAGCGGAAAGGTTCGGCCCGCTGGCAGGATTGTTTCTTTGTTTTCCGGAACCATTTCCAGCGGCGGTGCAAGCGAAAGTTGCCAAACTAACCGGCGCCAGCGATCCAGTTGGAAAGTATGAGTCGGTCTTACCGGCGCCTTGGTCCGCACCGTTGGATCTTTTGTCGCTGGCCGGTTTTGAGGCGCAGGATGCTAGTAGCTCCGACTTAAAGCTCAGGCTTGTTCATCCGGACCTGACGGTTACAAAGAAAATTCGTGCGGCATCAATTGGCGAAGAGCATTAAGCCATCAGTGGGCATCTAGAGTGTGGTTGCGGCTAGAGCGGTATGTTGCCGTGCTTTCTAGCCGGTCTTTCGATCCGCTTGTTCTTATGTACTGAAAGCGCGGATATCAAAACTTTTCTGGTCTCAGATGGCAGAATGACATCGTCTACATATCCAAGTTCGGCTGCGACATAGGGATTAGCGAAGCGTGCGCGGTACTCCGCTACCAAATTCTTGAATTGCTCTTGTCCACCCTCTTTGGCCAGCTCCTTTCTGTACAAGAGATTGACCGCCCCTTCGGCACCCATAACGGCAATCTCCGCGGTCGGCCAAGCAAGATTGAGATCGCCGCCGACGTTCTTGGAGCCCATGACGTCAAAAGCTCCTCCATAGGCTTTACGAGTGATGACTGTCAATTTGGGAACGCTTGCTTCGCAATAGGCGTAAAGTAGCTTGGCACCATGCCTGATGATACCGTTGTGCTCCTGTGTGCGCCCCGGCAGATAGCCCGGAACGTCTACAAAAGTGATGATTGGGATGTTGAATGCATCGCAAAAGCGGATGAAGCGCGCCCCCTTAACCGAGGCGTCGATATCCAACGTTCCTGCTAGAGAGACCGGCTGGTTGGCTACTACTGCGACGGTCTGCCCGTTGAGCCTGGCATAGCCGGTAATTAGATTGTTGGCAAAATGAGGAGACAGTTCAAAGAACTCTCCGTAGTCAAAAATCTTGTTGATCACCTGATACATATCGTAGGGCTTGACCGGGTCTTTGGGCACCAGCGTATCGAGCAAATCTTGCCCTTCGGGCTCGGCTTCAGTGCTTGCTGGCAGCGCCGGAGGGCTCTCGAGATTGTTGCTGGGCAGATAGGAAAGTAATTGCCTGATCAGCCAGAATGAGTCGTCTTCGTCGTGCGCAAGCAATTGCGCCACGCCGCTCTTTTCGTTATGTACGACTGCTCCGCCAAGTTGCTCGAAGGTGACTTCTTCGCCGGTTACGGTGCGCACAATCTCCGGACCGGTAATGAACATGTATCCCTGGTCCTTAACCATGATGGTGAAGTCGGTGACGGCCGGACTGTAGACCGCTCCCCCGGCGCAGGGCCCGTAAATGACCGAAATCTGCGGAATAACTCCCGAGCAAAACACATTGCGATAGAAGATATCGGCATATCCAGCCAGGCTACTGACCCCCTCTTGAATACGTGCTCCGCCGCTTTCGTTCAGACCAATCACCGGGCAGCCGGTTTGCTTGGCCATATCCATGACTTTGCAGACTTTGCGAGCGAAAACTTCGCCTAGTGCACCGCCCAGGAAGGTCGCATCGTGGGCGAAGATGAATACCGGTCTGCCGTCGACAGTGGCCTGTCCGGTGATCACGCCGTCACCAACCGACTTTTTCTGGGCCATGCCGAAGTTCGAGCAATGGTGCAAAGCGTAGCGATCGATTTCCAGGAAGCTGCCTGGATCCACCAATCTTTCTATCCGTTCGGCGGCCAAGAGTTGACCTCGATCATGTCGCTTGCGAACAGTTGTCTGACTGACGAAGCCGGCTTGTTTACGGCGTTCGAGCAGTTGAGAATTGGGGTCCAGTTTGGTTGCATCCATGTCTTTACTGTTCTCCTTAAGGGAGTGAATCTACTTGAGCTGGGGGATGATTGACAAGCGGAGCTGGTTATCCCGGGCGCTTTGCTCTGTGCCGCCAGGCGCTAGCGATCGCCTGATACTATTAGTAGTGGCACCGGCGCAGACCGTCCTCGGACCACCTGGCCCGGGCCGATCGTCGAATTTCTGCTTTGGCTCGCCTCGGCGGGAAGCCCATTCGACCGCTGCGGTGGTGCCGCCAGTGGTGAACTTGTCTCTATCGGTCGACATCATGAGAGCTGGGGCTTGCATCGTACGCGCTTATGCTGCTTGTAAGCATCAGGGTGGGAGGTAAGCAGAGCAAGTTGTCAGCTGCTGCTGTCGGCCGATGTTTACCCTAGCAAAACTTGAGGCGCCGGTCCCGTAACTTTATTCATCTGTCGGCGGCAGTCTGGTTCAATCTTCGAGATATCCAGCCAGCTTACTCGACCAAGCGGGCTGTCTGAGTTTTCGAAACGCCTTGTGCTCTATTTGCCTAACCCGCTCGCGAGTGATATTGAAAAGCCGGCCTACCTCTTCGAGCGTGCGCTGCCGGCCGTCTTCCAATCCGTAGCGCAGATGCATGATGTCTCGCTCGCGTGGGGTAAGTTGGCTCAACATTCGATTCAAGTCCTGACGCATCAACTCTTCCACCGTCGTAGAGTCAGGGCGAGACGATTCGTTGTCTTCGATCAAGTCGCCCAAATAAGTCTCTTCATCTCGGTTGAGTGGCATCTCCATTGAGATTGGTTCACGGTCGGCTTGAATTATTTCCTGAATCTTGTTTACCGGCAGCTCCATGGCATCCGAGAGTTCCGCTTCGGTCGGTTTGCGGCCCAATTCCTGAGCCAAGCGCGCGCTGGTCTTCTTCATCTTGTTGATTGACTCGACCATGTGCACGGGCACGCGAATTGTTCGAGATTTATCTGCCAGTCCGCGGCTGATTGCTTGCCGTATCCACCAAGTAGCGTATGTACTAAACTTGAAGCCTTTTGTATGGTCGAATTTTTCAGCGGCTCGAATCAAGCCGAGGTTGCCTTCCTGAATCAAGTCTTGAAAGGGAAGACCGCGGTTGACGTACTTTTTCGCAATTGAAATTACCAGTCGCAAATTGGCTTGGATCAAACGTTTCTTCGCGTCTTGATCACCTTTGGCGATTCGTCTGGCCAGCTCGATTTCTTCGTCCGGCTTGACCATCTTTACCCGTCCGATTTCGCGCAGATAAAGTCTGACCGAGTCCTCTGTAAAGGCATCGCTGCCTTTGGACGCAGGTTCTTCCGGTTCTTCGGTGTCATCAGCTAAAGCCGGCTCCTCATCCTGCGTGAATGTGCCGGACTCTGCCCAATCGTCTGAGACTTCTTCGCCTACCTTCGCGCCCAACTTCGCTTCTCCTATTTTGTAGAATCCTCAGAGGTTTCTATCCGGTATTTACCCAGTTCACGCCTTTCTCTAGCAGTCAAGAGTCTTGTTAAGTTTTGTAAAATTGAGGCTTGCGGGCCGTTTCTTCTTAAGCTGTCGCGGTACCGACCGGTGCACTGAGTATAACTGACAGCAAGTTCGCTTATGTTCGGTGGTTGTTTGAGCGCTACCGGCAGCGGTGCCGGTAGTTTGGTCCTATGGTGTGCGTGTGCTGGTTGATTCGGCATTGCTTACTCAGTCTCGAGCATTCATACTAAAATCGAATCGAAAGGCCCTGCATTTGAATTCGGCTGAAGGGCGGTATAGGGCGCATGATCAAAGGCAGCTTGAAAGATGTTAGCCTGCCAGGGCTGCTTCAGTTTCTTGGCAACGAAGGTAACAAGAGCTTTCGTTTAAAAGTGGAGCGAGGTTCGGCCTACGGCGACCTAATCCTGCTGGACGGCTACTTGATTGCTGCCAACTACGGACTGTTGAGCGGTGAAGATGCTGTCTGCGAATTCATGACTTGGGACGACGGCATCTTCTATGTCGAGCGATTATCTCCGCGTTTTCAATCAACGATTGAAAAGAACATGAATCTCCGGCTCAATCAAGTTTCATCCTTTTCGGATCATGCTTCGTTTCTGGTGGAGAATAATATCGGTCTCAATACTGTGATCAGGCCTTCCCGGCTGTTTGGCACGCCCGAATGGCAGGAGTCGTCAAAGCTTCAGCCGCTGCAAAGGGAGGACTTCCTGATTCTTGGGTGGTTGTCCGGCGGCCGGACGATGCGCCAATCAATGAGGGAGTTCGCCTTCGACCTTGTGCAATGCACCGGCATTCTCTATCGCTTGATTTTGACTAGGTCAGTTGAAGTCGTACGAGCGAGTGGTTCACAGGAGATTCCAGGAGCGGCCGGCGACACTTACAGAGAAGAAAGTGCACGAGCTCGTATCTCTCAGGAGATATTGATGGACGAGCCACCGATACCTCCGGTGGTGCCGCCTCCAGTCGTGGTCGAAGTACCGGCGGCGGTGGAGACTCCGCCGCCGGTAGTCAGTTCGCCGGCGCAGCCGCAAGTACAGTCGGCCGTAGCGGTCAGCCCCAATGAATCGGTGTCGCCTACTCAAAGGACGACTGTCTTGCCCATTATCTCGATTGACGTTGAGCGGCTCATGAAAGCGACCTTTTCGATTACGGAGTTTGGCTTTTTGGCCTTGAAAAATCCGTCGCTCGATGAGCAGATCCGCCAGCTGCTTTTGAAAGTGGAAGCAGGGCTGAACATTGAAACGGTTGTTGAAGAATCTACTCGCAGCCCTTCGGCTCTACTGTCAACCTATCGCTATTGTCTCGATCGCGGTTATATCATCAACCCGGATCCGGTCCTGCAGATGACCGCCGACTTGCTTTTGGGCCGGGTGGAACTCGATCAGTACCTCTTGCAACGTAGGCGGGTCACTGGTGAAGAGTTGCGTGATCTCTCCGAAGCTGCCCGCAGCGAAGGAGTTAAGCTCAATCAAATGCTTGTCTTGAAGGGATTCTTATCCAAAGAAGACCTCGACAATGTAACTAGAGAGCAACTACGCTTTGCCATGCGCTAGTGCAATTTGGTATATTCAGCATTCACTGGAAACTGGATGTCAGGAGAGATTCATGACCGCAAAGTACAACGCGCGTGAAAAGAAGCGCCGGCGTAAAGCCAAAGTAGAACGCAAGAAGGCCCAGGTGCGTCAAGCGATCGCTAAGTCCAAAGAAGGAAAGAGCTAAGGCTTTTGTCCACGTCAGTCAAAGAAACTATTCGAATAATGTCCGGCATGCGCCCGACCGGGCGGCTTCATCTCGGGCATTATTTCGGCGCCTTGGTCAATTGGTTGGAGTTTCAAGATAAATACGACTCCTACTTTTCAATCGTCGACTGGCATGCTTTGACTACCAAATATCAAGCCAGTCGAGAGATTCCGGTCCATATCACCGAAATTGCACTGGATTGGCTGTCAGTCGGCATCAATCCGGAAAAGGCGACTGTCTACGTGCAGTCGGCGGTTCCGGAGATTGCCGAGCTCCATCTTCTTTTCTCGATGATCACTCCCCACAATTGGGTCGAGCGTGAGCCGACGCTCAAAGACATGGTCAAGATGTTGGCTTCCAACGAGCAAGAGGCATGGGATAAAGTCACCTACGGACTGCTCGGCTATCCGGTGCTCATGACTGCCGATATTTTGGCCTTCAAAGGGTCGCTGGTGCCGGTTGGCAAGGATCAAGAATCACATCTGGAATTCGCTCGTGATATCGCTCGGCGTTTCAACAGTATCTATGCCACCGACTACTTCCCCGAGCCCAAGCCGAAGTTCACCGAGACGCCGCTGCTCAAAGGCGTCGATGGGCAGAAGATGGGCAAGTCGTACGGCAATGATATAAAGCTGGCCGATAGCGCCGACGATACGCTCAAGAAGATCAAGCAAGCGATTACCGATCGTACCCGTATTGCCAAGGCCGATCCCGGACATACTGCCTTGTGCGAAGTGCCGTGGCCTCTCTATCAGATCTTTGCCAAAGATCAGCTCGACCTTGTCAAAACCGAATGTGAAAGCGCCAAGATCGGCTGCGTCGATTGCAAGGTACGTCTGGGTGGTGCAATCAACGATTTTCTCGCTCCGTTTAGAGCAAAGCGCGCCGAACTGGCTGCCGATCCCAAGCGCGTTCGAGAGATTATCGAGTTTGGCAATGCTAAGGCCAGGAAGGTGGCTCGCCAGACATTGTCTGAAGTTCAAGAGATTATGGGGATGGTTCGTTGGGGCTAGCTCGGATGCATCCGGCGCTCTTTCTTTTGGTTCTATGCCGGGAAGCTGTCAACCGTGGCAAGTAATCGGTTTACTTCAGCGCTAGGGAAGGCTCAGTCCGGTCTTGTGCTGCTTTACGCAGTGACTCTGCCGGTTTCGTTAACCGCCAGTTGGATAATTCTCTGTGCCGGCATGGCTATTTTGGCGACAGAGGCGGTTGTGCACGCGGGCAGTCTAAGTGGCCGGCGTATAAAAATCATCAAACCGCCGTTGCTTTATCCTATTTGTGTATTTGCCTTGACCGTGGTTTTATCCAGTTTGGCTGCCGGCGGGTTGACTGAAGGCTGGCAAGCCTTGGTCAGCCTGAGAGCATTACTGGTATATTTTTGGGCTTTCAGAGTCTTTCAGTCCGACCGAGCATTGCTATGGCTGGCGGTGCAGCTGCTTTTGTTGGTCGGCGCCTTAGCCGGCGTTGCCGGTACGGTCGAGCAGCTTTTCGACATCCATCCTTTTGGCTATCGATATCTGCAAGGGACCGGATTTCTAGGCAATCCGATGAGTTATGCCGGGCAGATGCAGATGTTCTGCCTGTTGGCGCTCGGGCTGCTTCTGACTGGTGATTGCAGGCAATTCCGCTGGCAGCTGGCTAAAAGACCGATCTTTGCGCTGGTCGTCGCCGCCAATCTGTTGGGAGTGGTTTTCGCTGCCGAACGCAATGCCTGGTTCGGCGCACTGGGAGCAGTACTCGGTCTGACCGCGCTGATCTCCTGGCGCACGTTCTTGAAGTGTTTCTTGTGTTTAGTTGTTGTTTCCGTCGTTTGCTGGGCGGCTGTTCCGGTCGTCCACAACCGGATCGGCCAAATGCAGAATTGGCAGCAGGATGTAAGCGTCCGTGTCCGTTTGGAGATCTGGCGGGAGTCACTGAAGGTCTGGCAAGCATCTCCTGTTTTCGGTTGTGGCATCAAGCGCTTCCCGCATTTCAATATTCCGGAGGCGGTTGTCCCGGGTCATTCAAAAGATCTCAATCACGCTCACAGCAATTACTTGCACATTCTCTCCACTACCGGATTGCTCGGTTTGCTGGGATATCTCTGGCTCTGGTTCAGTGTGCTTTTTGCGGCTGTCAAATTTTACTTTCAAGCAAAATCCGGCTCCCAAAACGAAAGCGCTCTCGGCTTAGGCATCTTCGGCAGCGCGCTTGCGCTAATCTTGTCCGGTGTTTTTGAGTACAATTTTGGATCGTCTCAAATTCGGCTTGCTCAGTGGTTTTTGCTTGCCATGCTGCCGCAATATGGCAAGGCTGAGTCTGCCTTGCCATTATCTCACGGTAAAAGGACCGATTACGGTAGCACCACGCCTGAGACGCTGGTGTAAGCTCCGCCGTATGGATAACCGCCGCCACCGTAGCCGTAAGGCATCGGCGGGGTGCCGATCATTCCGGAGTTCTGAGCGGCTATTTGCTGCACCAAAAGCTGATAGCTGTTCCAGGGATCGTCTGGGTAGGGATGCAAGTAAGCATACAGATCGTCGCCTCGCGCATCACCCTGGTAGACCGGGTTGGAGTAAATTGGCGCGATGCCGTAGGCGGTATCGTTGTTGTACGGTCCGTACATCTGCGCCTGCGCTTGTTGAACTGGGACTAGACCTGCCAGCAGGCAGAATGCCGCGCCTGCGATCGTTTTTCTCAGAAGACTTAGCATCTTCAATTCCTCCGGGAGCGTCCTGCTTTCATTTGACGCTCATCTGATGCGGACAGCTTGATTTGTTTGAGCGGGACATCACTATAAACTCAAAAGAGATTGCCGAGAAGAGCATTTTTGCGGGAAATACCATGCTCTACCGCAAACTTCGTGCGGAAAATACGATAAATCGACTGTCTGGTTCAGGCGGCTTGGATTCAAATCCGGACTTTCAGCCATTTGCCTGACTGGTAGCGCCAGGTGATCAACAGAGCCATCATCATGATCGATGTTGCCATTGCTATCCAGGCTCCCAGCGGTCCGAAGTTGAGTTTGAGCGCAAGCAGAATCAAGATTGGCAAGCGAATCAGCCAATTGCAAAACAAGCTTATCCACATCGGGCTGCGAGTGTCGCCGGCGCCTTGCAACGCTCCGCCCAGGATCATCGCCAGGGCCAGGAACGGTTCGGCTAAAGCGTTGACTTTGAGATAGCTGACTGTGAATTCAATGGTTTTCGGGTCGTGACTCATCAGACCGGCCAGCCTTTCTGCGCTGAAGAAAAGGGCCGCTCCCAAAAGCAGCATCAGTCCGACGCCGATGCCGGCTACGCTCCAGCCGGCTTTGACTGCTCTTGCATCTTGATGCGCGCCGAGATTTTGACCGACTATCGATGACACCGCCATTGATAGCGCCATCAAAGGCATAAAGAGGACGCTTTCGAGCCGGATGCCGATTGTCCATGAGGCGATTGCCTGCACCGGAAAGGAGCAGCGAGACAAGATAAAGAACAGGACAAATACGGAAGCCGTATATCCTAGCCTCTGCAAAGCCGATGGCACGCCGATCCGAATTACCCGTTGCATCATCTCCAACGAAGGCGACCATATTTCAAGCAAGCTCTTCTTAAGAGGCGATTTCGACAACCGGTAGAGGGCAATCATGGCCGCGACGACATTGCCCGCGATCGCAGAGAAGGCAATTCCTCTTACGCCCAGACCGGCGACCGGCCAATTGCACATAACCGTTAAGTAATCGCCGGTAATGCAGATGACGGTGGAAACCGCTACCACCGCCAGTGGTGTCTTAGCATCGCCAATTGCTCTAAATGCCGCATTGATGATCGTCAGCATACTGAAGGGAATCAGAAAGGCGCTGAATATGCTGAGGTAAAGCCGTCCTTGACTAAGCATATTCGTTTCTTTGCCGGGACTTGCGCCAGTAATGTTCCCGAAGAGCGGTAGTCCAAACTGGGCCACTAAAAGAGAGACAGCAGCCAAGATCACTCCCAAGCACATTGAAAGGGTAAGTGATTGTGCTGTGCCGGCGATAGTTTCAGCGCTG
>CAZSNX010000058.1:0-5054 GCA_964607945.1 uncultured Candidatus Obscuribacterales bacterium | reverse complement strand
CCGCAGTCGTTCCGACGCTTACGGACATTATGATTACCATGAAGATGAACAGAAATTGCTCGGAGAGCCCGACGGCGGCTTGAGTGGCTGAGCCCAGGGAACCGGCTACTTGAATATCCACCATGCCGGTGATCGAACCGGCGACCGTGGTCAAAACCAGCGGCCAAGACATGATCCAGATCGCCTTCCAGAGGCTTCCTTCAATCAACGGAGCCTTGTCCGATGCCTGCCTCGTGCTGTTAATCGGCCCTGGATTTGACATGCTCCCTGCTATTTCAGAATCGCCTTGATGTTTTCAACCGGGCGGGCCAGAACGGCTCGCGCCCCGCGCTCTACAATCGGTCGCTGCATCAGATCCGGGTGTTCGATCATCAGCTCGATCAGCTCCTTTTCGGAATGACTCGAGCCGGCAAGACCGAGTTGGCGATAGACAGGTTCGCTCGTGCGCAAGAGCTGGCGCGCGCTCAAATTCATTTCCTGGAGCAATTCCTGCAATTTGGTTGCGGTCAGCGGTTCTATGTAATAGTTCACTTTCTGAAAGTCGACATTGCCATCTTTAAGAGCCCTGTTGACCTCACGGCATTTCGTGCAGGTCGGCTTTTCATAAACGATAATCTGATCTTTCATGGCGGTGCCTCGCTCGGTCGTAGTCTTGCCGCAATTCTGGCAGGCAGCAGCCGAAGCCGCTTGGAGCGGTCAGTTTAGCATACTGGACGAACAGCCGGAATGCAGGCTGGTATTGCCTTCACAGCGGCGGAATCTTGGATTGTCCGCGCTCCAGCTGGCGAAAGTCGCTCCAGCGTGAATAGTCGTCGCCGTGGTAACGATGGCGAGTCGGGACGATCGGCTCTTCGCTGGGTTGAGTGATAGCCGGCTCGGCGGTAGTTGTGCCGCTGGTGCGCGGCTGGCGTTTGCTGCTGGGCTTGTTTTCCGGTGGCTTGTTCGAATTTCTTGGCCGGTTGGAAGCTTGTTTCGCCGATGCGGCCGGTACTTTGCTTGCGGCGGTCTGGTTGGCGCTGCTGTTGATTGGCGGCGGTTGGCTGGTGACCGGCGTGGTCGAAGGCATATGAACGGCCGGCGGTTGCGGAACCGGCGCCGCCGGTGATTGAATGTGAACTTTGGAGAAATAGCCGTTCATCGCCGCCCAGATGATCGCGCCGGTGATTGCCACCAGCAGTGCTACCAGCCCGGCCAGGATATAAACGATCTGTCCGTGTTGTTGGGACGGTTCGAAGTAAGGTGTGGTTGAAGCGCGATGTTGCCCGGCCTGGTCTGAATCGTGGCTCAGAGAGCGGACCGAGCTGCTGCGCCGTTGTGCCTGGGTGAATTCGCCGGAGCGGCGTGGCGATGGCGGCGCAAGCTCTGATGTTCGGCGTTTGGTTGCTGGTCTGGGTTGGTTGCCGTACTCTTCGGCGCCAGCCGGAGAAGAGGGTTGGTCGGTCAGATCTCTGCTTGTCTGAGTGAATTCGGAGGTCAGGCGCGTGCTTTGCCTGCGCCAGGTCTCGGGTCCGCACTGTTGCAGGATGTCGTACTTCAGCTCGGCCATCGAGCGGTAGCGTACGGAAGGCTCTTTGCGCAGGCATTTCATGACGATGCACTCAATGGATTCGGGAATCTCCAGGTCTGGCCGAACTTGAGACATTGACGGCGGCGGCGCGCAAAGGTGCTGAGTGATAGTCTCGACGATATTGCTGCCCATGAACGGCACTCTGCCGGTCAAGGTTTCATACATGACGACGCCCATGGCGTAGACATCGGAAGCAGGACCGAGCTCTTCGCCCCGGCACTGCTCGGGACTCATGTATACGGGACTGCCGAAAATCTCACCGGTCTGTGTGAGTTTTTGCGATTCGGATGGTGTGCCTGCAACGAGCTTGGCAATTCCAAAGTCGACTACCTTTATCTCCATCTGGCTTGCAGTGCTGCTTGACAGCATGATGTTGGCTGGTTTCAAATCTCGGTGAATCATGCCTTGAGAATGGGCGTGCTCGAGCGCATCGCAAACTTGGTCGAACACATTTAGCGCGCGGTCGACTTTCAGTGCTCTGCCCTTGCTAATCGCATCCGACAGGCTCAGTCCTTCGAGAAACTCCATGACGATGTAAGGCTCGCCGCTGTTGGCCACGCCGAAATCATAGACGGTAATTACATTCCTATGATTGAGTCGGCTGGCTGCCTTCGCTTCATGTCGAAAGCGCTTGACGCTCGATTCGTCGGTAATCAGTTGCGTTTTCAGCATTTTGATTGCCACCAGGCGATCCAGCAATTCCTGCCTGGCTTTATAGACAACACCCATGCCGCCCTGTCCGATCACGCCTAGAATGTGATAGCGGTCGGCTAGCATCGTATCGACAAAGGGATCGCTGGCTGTCTTGACTGGGGCTCCGACCCGACTTCGTCCATCGGCTGCTTGACCGGACGCCGACCGGCCGGAGTCTGCTTCAAAGCCGAAATTAGAGCCGTGATCGTTTGCGGGCACAGCCGAGTCTCCTCACCAAAACAAATACCATTTGTACTTTCCCGGCCCGGACAGTTATTAATCGCCGTGATGAGTCCTGCTAAATGACGTGCAGCAGGCGATGTAGTTTGATCTTGTTAGGTCGCTCGTGCTTGATTCCAGAAGGAGAAAAGGCGTTGCAACAAGATTGTGCGATTTGCAGCAGGCAGACTACAAGCAGTTCTTTAGCTGCAACCGTTATTTATGCCGACGATCATTGGATAGTTAGACATTCGACGGAGACAAACATTCTTGGTTATCTGATCATTGAGCCTCGCCGTCATTTTCTGGATCTCTCTTTTGCTGCTCCTGAAGAATTGGCCCATTATGGGCTGCTCTTGTCGTCGGTAATGAAGGCGCAGCGCGCGGTACTTCCTTGCGAGCGGATTTATACATTTACCCTGGCTGAATTAGTGCCGCACTTCCATGTTCATGTAATTCCGCGGACGGGCACTCTTCCTCGCGCTTATCGAGGACGAGGCATTATGAGCTATCCGCTGCAACCGGCAGCAGACGAACAACTGACCGTCGAAATCTGCAGTCGGCTGCGCCGTGCGTTAAAAGCCAGCCTGATTCGTTGATCGGGCAGGCTTGTGTCAAGGCTAGGAAATCGCTGCCTTTACCTTCTTGCCGAAATGATCGGTCAGGCGTCTCAGCGTCGGAGAGATGTCCTCTGCCGAAAGCATCGCATCGATCAGATAAAGACCTTTGCTCTTTTCCGCCTCCTTAAGTGCTGACAGAAAGTCCGCGCGGGTGCCGGCTTGTGCACCTTGTGCGCCGACGGCCCGGGCAAGAGCGACATAATCCCAGCGGGGCAGCTTGTAGTAGTCGCGCTGCTGATCGACGAATCGAAGCATGGCGTAAGTGGCATTATTGAAGACGATTACGATCGGATTAAGACCGAGTTTGACCGCGGTGCTAATCTCCATTCCGGTCATCTGGAATCCGCCGTCTCCAACTAGGACAATCGGGCGGCGATTGCGGTCGGCCAGTTGAGCACCGATTGCTGCCGGCACTCCAAAGCCCATGCTGGAGTAATAACCGGGAGCGATGAAGGTATTGGTTTTCAAGCTTAAACCGGCATAGAGGCAGTCACCGACGTCTGATACCACGCTGTGCTGATCGGTGATGTACTTATTCAGCTCGTCAATCATGGCCAGGACGGTCAATTCCTTTTTGTCGGCTGCTGCCGAGGTATCTTCGGGGTCGATCTGCGGAATATTGAAGCGCTTGCCTGGAGTCAATTTGCTTGTGCTGCGTGCGGACAGTTCGGTCACTAAAGCTGAAAGATCCAATCCGTTGTAAGAGTGATAGCCAACCGTCACTTCTGTTGCAGTTGCCTGAATCAAGCGCGATGGCTCCAGTTTGGCGGTATAGCCGCCGGTTTCCATTTCAGTCAAGACAACGCCCAGACATAAGATACAGTCGGAGGACTCTACATACTCGCGTACCTTGGGATTGGCGAATTGGCCAAAGTAAGTGCCGATGAAGTTGGGATGCGTCTCCGGGAATGAAGCCTTGCCTAGGATTGCAGTCACAACCGGTAGATTGAGTGCTTCGGCCAATGCCATCACTTTGTCGACCAGCTTGAACCGGCGGGCCTGGGCGCCGACGAATAAGACCGGCCGTTCGGCATTGCCGAGTTTGCGTATGATCTCGGACAGCGCCTCCTCCAGCGCCTGGGACGAACCCTCGACAGACAGCGGCGCCTTCTGCCCGACAGTCACTTCGTGGTTGACCATATCGCGCGGGATTTCGATGTATCCCGGGCGAGAGGCTTTCAATACCGTGTCGAATACCCGGTCAATTTCTTCCTGAGCCGAATTCGGATCGGTCAAGATCGTTTGTGCTTCGGTTACTTCAGCAAACACGTTGTGTTGAGTCTCGAAGCTCTTCACGCAGTGATGCAGTTGAGGTTTCTGCTGGCGGAATCGAGTCTCCGGCCCGCCGCTTATAACCAACACCGGTGACTCTTCGGCGTATGCCAATCCGACCGGATTGACCATATTTAGCCCGCCGGCTCCATAAGTCACCAGCGCCACGCCGAGCCCTTTCAGTCTGGCATAACCATCGGCTGCATATCCGACCGACGGTTCATGGGTCATGACCGCTGTCTTTAGCCCGAAACGCTCTTGAGCTGCGTAAAACGGCAGAATGAAATCACCGGGAATGCCGAACGTATATTCTGCACCCGCGTCCGAAATACGCTTGAAAAGGTAGTCCGCAAGCTTTGCTTTGGCCATGACATCCACCTTGTTGAAAGAAGGAAAGCCCGGCTTGGCAAGCCGAACAGCACGGGCATTATCGTGGAATTCTATCGCACATGCCGTCGATTGCTCCTGAACGATTGCTCCTGTACGTATAATATGAATGAGCTCCGGCAGCTTGAGAAAACGGGATCATTACTCGTATTTGTTTGTAACTGCCAGGAAAGCTGCGCTGTCAAACAATTTATGGATTAGCTCGGGTGGGCAAAAAGAAGAATACGTCAGCCAATGCCGAAAGTCAGCGTGAGTTTCGGCGCTGCGACTGCCTCAACACTGGGCATTTCCTCCGC
>CAZSNX010000057.1:10256-14799 GCA_964607945.1 uncultured Candidatus Obscuribacterales bacterium | reverse complement strand
ATTCATCTCAAGGAAGGTAACGTGCAGCACGATCAACGGCACCTTACGGATCCGGACCAAGCTGGTTACTCTGCCGCCGTCACTGACGATCGTCTGCGCGGTTGAGATGTTGTTGTTGTTATTACTGAAGTATGTGTACTTGTCGACCGAGCTGAGTGCAGACAAGACGCCTGTTTGACCACCAGTGGCGCTGCCGCCGCCGACGCCCTGTTCACCAACACGAGCATCGACTAAACGACCATTGGCAACGGTACTCTTCATGCCGCGGTCATCCATAAACATGTTGGCTGCCGTAAAGGCTCGGATTACTGATTCCGGATGATCGACATCGCCCAGCAGGATAACCCTGTCGCTGCCACCAACGCTGAACGGCTCGACGATGATTCTCGGGTCGATTTCGCGGATGGAAGCTTGCAACTGAGCATAGTCTCTGGATACCTTCACATCGACCGCCACCGAGTTGCCGGCATCATCCCACAGGACAAGCGTGGTGCCGCCGGGAGACTTACCGAGCAGTACGATCTGGTTTTCAGCAACTACAATCGGCTCGGCGATTGAGGGATCGCTGATAGATGTACGCAGAATTTTGTTCTTCAGCTTGAACGTGCGCGATTGCGACACTTTCAAGTCAAGGACGTTGCTCGGCTTGAACTCTTCGAGATCGACTGCGCCGCTGACCACCGGAGGAATCGGTGTGGAGGTGGTGCCTCCGCTCTGCTCGCCTTGAGCCACGATTTGATCGGGCATCAGTTGAGCCACCAACTGCTTCTCGGCCGCATTGACCGGATTTACCGCGTCAACTTTCGGCTCGGTCTTTAAGGCACCGGCTGGAATTTCGCTCATTGCCACCAGGGTCGGTGCCTGCTTGACCGGCTCGACAGCCGTTTCGGAGACACCTTCCGGCAACGCCGGGTGAATAGTAAGTGCGGCTGCTGGTGCATGTGGTTGGGTGCCGCCGTTATTGTCGTTCGACTTGAAGAACAGCATTACCTGACCACCGGTCGGGCCGGCAGCGATACCGTGAGCGCTGACTGTCAACGCACTCGGAGGCACTGGCTTTCTGCCTGTTACTGCTACGGCATGTTTGACCGGAGCCGCCGTCAACTTCACCCGACTTGCAGCCGGGGCTGCCTTAGCCGGCGTGGTTGCTCCAGCAAGCTTCTGCCAGATCGCCTGGGTAGCCGGTTCGGAAAGCGCCGGTAGCATGTTGGCCTGCATCAGTGCTATTGAAACACTGACGGCTAAGTACAACTGCGGCTTTTTCATTGAAACCATCCTCATTTCTAGCCTCTTTAAACTCATGTCTCAGCTCTCCCGAATACCTTATTGACTGTCAGGAATCGGAGAACCAGGCGGCAACACACCAGGTAGTTTCTGGGTATGCTCGGCACGTCCCGAACTCATGTAACGCTCATCAACGACGGTCGGTTCAACTTGCAGCATGTTGACATCGCGCGGTCCCTCGACCTTGCTGATTTCTTCAGGCAGCTTAAGCTGACCGGGGTTGCCCGGCAAGATCACTTCTGGTCTCACCGCCACCACCAATTCGCTTTCATTTTTGTTGAAAGCTTTGGATCGATAGAGAGCTCCAAGTACCGGAACTTCACCGATTAACGGAGTCTTGTTTAACTCGCGTCCGCTGTTGGCCGATACCAATCCGGAGATAAAGAGCTCCTGACCCGGTTTCAACTCAACAATAGTCTGCGTCTTTCTGGTCGTGAAAGCCGGAACGTTAGTCAAAGTTCCCGGCAGGTTGAATGAACCTGACAGCGAAATCAATCTCTCTTCAGGCGAGACCTGCAAATTGATTGTTCCGTTCTCCAACAACGTCGGAATCATGTTCAAACGAAGACCGAACGGCTCGAACGACACTGAAGACAGTGATTGTCCGGCTGTCGCCACGTTTTGCGGAATTGGAATTTCACCACCGGCCAAGAACGCTGCTCTTTCACCGGAGATTGTCACGAGCGTCGGCTCGGCAAGTACTCTGGCTCGGGAGTGGCTGATCACACCTTGGACGCTGGGATTGATGGACCAGCGAGAAGTGTTGCCGGAATTGAAGTTCGCTGTAGATGTATAGACGTTACCCAGACCGGACGGCGAGAAAGTCGCGCCACCCGGTGCTCCCAACAGGAATGCTTGACCGATCAACGCAGGCACCTGGTTGAAGACAGCTTGACCGACTTGAGAGATCGGCTGGTTGATAACCTGATTGCCCAACAACTGCGGTATCACGCTGGCAGCCGTAAATTGC
The DNA here is from genome assembly GCA_964607945.1 of uncultured Candidatus Obscuribacterales bacterium. Classification (GTDB taxonomy): domain Bacteria; phylum Cyanobacteriota; class Vampirovibrionia; order Obscuribacterales; family Obscuribacteraceae; genus JAGVKB01. The sequence goes on along the minus strand of CAZSNX010000057.1, from coordinate 12,545 downwards.
ACAGGCGAGCTAACCGCGCCGTATTGAGCCGACTTCTGCAGCCCTTGTTGCAGGAAGCCAATTATGTTGGCAATCCCAGGAGTCAAAGTCGGTGTAGCAGTCGAGGTAATCGTGCTGCCACTCAGGACGGTGTCGTTGAAGGTGGGCGGAGTGATATTGGCCGACGATCCGATCGGCTGACCAAGGACAGGCACTACTTGACCCGCACCGAATGGGAACGGCGCACTGCCTTGAGTACCGTTGGTGCCCGGCAACGACGTCAGGAAGAAGCCCGAGCCGTTGGGAGTACCCACTCCGTTTTGACCGCCAACTCCAAACGCGAAGCTCTGGCTTGTGAAGTTGAGACCGAGTTGAACGCCGAGCTCGCGGACCGCCGCCGTGTTCATTTCCATGAACGTGACGTGCAGAACGATCAACGGCACCTTACGCACCCGAATCAAGCTGGCAACTCTGCCACCATCGCTGACCATCGCTTGGGCGCGGCTGATGTTGTTGTTTCTATTGCTGAAATAGAGATATTTGTCGACTTGCGAGATAGCTGACAATCGCCCGGTTTGCCCACCGCCTCCGGTGGAACCGCCGCCAATGCCTTGCTCACCGATCCGCGACTCAACCAAACGACTTTCGGCAGCAATAATCTTCATACCGCGGTCGTCCATGAAGGCGTTCGCCACGGCAAAACCGCGAATTACTGATTCCGGATGATCGACATCGCCGCGCAACAGGACCCTGTCCGAGCCACCGACGCTGAAGGGCTGAACCACAATCCGCGGATCTATTTGCCTCAACATCGCTTGAAGCTTCGAGAAATCGCGGCTTACTTTCACGTCAACCGCAACCGAGTTGCCGGCATCGTCCCACAGCACCAGGGTGGCGCCACCGGGAGCCTTGCCGAGCAAAACCAGTTGGTTTTCAGCGACAACTACCGGCTCAGCAATCGATGGATCGCTGATGGAGGTGCGCAGAATTTTGTTCTTCATTTTGAACGTGCGCGATTGAGAGATCTTCAAATCGATCACGTTGCTGGGTTTGAACTCTTCGAGGTCGACAGCGCCGCTCACCACTGGCGGTATCGGCGTGGAAGTGGTCCCGCCGGTCTGATCCGATGCTTGCGCAACGATCTGATCGGGAGCCAATTGCGCCACAATCTGCTTGCCCGGGACGGACTTCATCATTGAAGACAGCGGCACATCGTTCATTGCCACCAACACCGGTGCTTCCTTGGCGGGGGCGCCGGCAGCCGACATCGCAGGATGAATGGTCAGAGCCGCAGCCGGAGCTTGCGACCCCGACTCCTTAGTCTTCAAGAACAACATGGCTTGCCCGGCGGCGCCACTAGCGGCGACACCATGGGCTGTAACGGCCACCGCCTTCTTACTGACAGCGCTCGCAGCATGATTGACATGCACCGCGGTCCTGGCCTTGGCAGCCGGATGCGATGCGACGATGTGAGCAGGCTTACTGTCCGCGGATCCAGCGAGCTTTTGCCAAATGGACGGCGAGGCTGGTTCTGAGTATACCGGTAGTAAGTTGGCCTGCAGAAGTGCCAAAGAAGCACTCAGGGCTAAGCACAACCGCGGCTTTTTCATACAAATCTTCCTCTTTTCTAGCCTCTATTTCCGACGTAACTCGAAACCTTTGCAGTTACCCAATGAAGATTATCACGACTTTGTTCGAATAGCACGGATCTTTTCAACCCCATCCTCTTGAATCACTCCTGGAATCATCACGCGATCGCAACTAGAGGCCACTTGGTTACTACGCATGGATATCCAGACTATTCACATTGCTTATTCAGTACGCTGAAATCCTCTTGGGAAGCCGTTTTTGGTAAATTCAGATTGCCCTTTTGAGGCGCCCTTCATTCTACATCGCCACCATTTTATGACAACCATATTTGGTGACACTGTTTAGTTAAGAGCATCTTCATTGTCAAGCGCGAAGGACAATCCCTCACTTTGGTGCCCGGATTCTAACAGCAAACTGGATGCTGTGAAACCGAGATTTTATCTGGGTTACAACATTCGGACGGTTATCAGACTTCGCTCTTGATTATCGGCAGCGGATCCGCTTGACGCGAAACGTTATAAATGGAGGGCAAAAGTGAAAATGCACTTTCGCTTCGACTGATTCAACATCTGACTGAAAAGTCCGATCAGTCCGTGCCTAAGATTTTATGCGGGTTTCGCCACGCTGCAAAGCAGTGATATGCGCGCAAATGTAAGACTGGAGATCATTTTTCGGTTGCAAACAGGTTCGACAACTTTACAGATCTTTTTGATCCGATAC
>CAZSNX010000057.1:9461-10241 GCA_964607945.1 uncultured Candidatus Obscuribacterales bacterium | reverse complement strand
GCATGGCACCAAATTCAGGAAGCGCCTTTCAGTTGCCAGCAGGAAGTCGCCAAAACATTTCATCTGGAAAGTTGAGCTGGTATACATGCATTACAAACGCGGATCGATCGAAAGAAGCGGTTGGCAGTTAAGCACAGGCGGGGAAGAGCAAAGATACATATGCAATTATCAGCCGCTGGTCTTCAAGCGGTAATGAGCGAAACAGCCTCCAGCCAAGAGGCAGGAACAACCGGTGTTATTGAAGATTGTCGGCTGCGTGGTATATTCAAGTAGATATCTATACGTGAGTTACGAGCTGCAATTGAATAGCTCGTAGGTATTGGAACGAATTGGCAGTTAAAATGAATATACCTTCCCAACGAGAGAGCGACGCAGTGGTTGAGAACAACGGCGATCAAGAAAAGATACTGGTTGTTGACGACGAGGCTTCGATTCGCCGAATCCTGGAGACCCGCCTAAAACTTGCCGGCTACAACGTGGCAACAGCCGCCGATGGACAAGAGGCTTTGGAGCTCTTCAACAGCTTCCAACCGGACTTGGTGATTCTGGATGTGATGTTGCCCAAACTTGACGGTTATGAAGTATGCCGAGAGATTCGCAAGACTTCAGACACTCCCATAATCATGCTTACAGCGGTCGCAGACGTCTCCAATCGCATTCAAGGCTTGGAAATTGGTGCCGACGATTATGTCGTGAAGCCCTTCAGCCCGAGCGAGCTCGAAGCTCGCATCAAAGCTGTCTTGCGACGTACAGTCGAGAAGCATCAAGATACCAGCCAGA
>CAZSNX010000057.1:0-9451 GCA_964607945.1 uncultured Candidatus Obscuribacterales bacterium | reverse complement strand
GCCAGAGCAAGAGCTCCAATGTTATTACTGTCGGCAATTTGAAGATCGATCTCAACAAGCGGCAAGTTACCAGAAAGAACGAACGGATCAGACTGACCGGCATGGAATTCAGCTTGCTGGAGCTTTTGGTAACCAATAGCGGCAAACCGTTTTCCCGCAGCGAAATTCTGCAGCAGGTTTGGGCTTATCCGCCGGACCACCGGATTGATACAAGAGTGGTCGATGTCCACATCAGCCGCTTGAGATCAAAGCTGGAAGAAGATTCTTCCAATCCGGACTTAATCTTGACAGCTCGCGGTATCGGTTACATGTTTCAAAAGATCTCCTAATCCAACCAAGAGATCCACTGATACAAGAAAGGGCCGGGATTGAATTCATCCCGGCCCTTTCTTTTTATTGCTGCTGGTGACTTATGTACCGGACTTCCAGGAGCCCATGTACTCGACCATTTCAGGTGTCAACTTGTCGATCGCTATGCCCATCGATTTGAGCTTGAGTGAAGCGATTTCGGTGTCGACGGACTCCGGAAGCACATGAATGCCCGACTTGAGCTTACCCTTGCCCTTGACGAGGTGCTCAAGAGCGAGCGCTTGATTGGCGAAGCTCATATCCATTACGGATGCCGGGTGCCCTTCGGCGCAGGATAGATTGACGAGTCGCCCTTCTGCCAGTACGTAAACTCGATTGCCACTGGCCAGAACGAATTCGTCCATGAACGGGCGCACTTCTCGCCGGCTCTTGGACATCTTTTCAAGTGCCACCAGGTTGAGCTCCAGATCGAAGTGTCCGGAGTTACAAACAATCGCGCCATCCTTCATCTTCTCGAAGTGAGGCCCGTCTATGACGTGCCGATTGCCTGTCACTGTGATGAAGAGGTCGCCGATCGCAGCTGCTTCCGAGATAGGCATTACGCGAAAACCATCCATCGTCGCTTCGATCGCCTTAATCGGATCGATTTCAGTGACGATCACGTTGGCACCATGGCCACGCGCCCTCATCGCACAACCTTTCCCGCACCAACCGTAACCGAGAACCACCACATTGCGGCCGGCTACCAAGCGGTTGGTAGCACGGATGATACCATCGAGCGTGGATTGACCGGTTCCGTAGCGGTTGTCGAACATGTGCTTAGTCTTGGCATTGTTAACCGCCACCGCTGGAAACGGCAACTTACCGTCACGCTCCATCGACTCGAGCCGGGTGATCCCGGTAGTCGTCTCTTCGGTAGTTCCGACTACCTCGGACAACTGGTCGGCGCGCTCCTGCACGAGAGTGGCTACAAGGTCGGAACCATCATCAATGATGAGCTGCGGCCTGTGATCAAGGGCCTTTTGAATATGACGATGATAGGTAGCGATATCTTCGCCTTTAATCGCATAGGTGGAAATACCATGATCGACTACCAGCGATGCTGCCACATCGTCCTGAGTCGAAAGCGGATTGGAGGCGATCAAAACGCAATCGGCACCACCAGCTTTCAGTGTAATCGCCAAATTGGCGGTTTCAGTCGTGACATGAGCGCAAGCCGAGACACGCAAACCTTTGAGCGGCTGCTCCTTAGCAAATCGTTCGCGGATCAAGCGCAGCACCGGCATGTCAGCCTCAGCCCACTCAATCCGTTGCTTGCCGAGCGCACTTAAGCTCGCATCCTTTATTTCAGACATAACCATGGTTTTATTGCTCACTACCCAAACCTCTTATATAGATGATCGATTGGACTGAAGCTCAAATGTTATCACCTTAACAAGGTTCACTTGGCATCCCTTTCGAGCCCCAAGCCCTTACTGTCGCGCCGTTGCAGGCTTCGAGCAGCGACAGAAGAGCAGCAATAAATTTTAAACACTTGACAACACGTGTAATCCCCACTGTGTCCAGCATAACGTCCTGTTCACAACCGCAATGGCGATGATAGTTTAAGCACTGTTCACGATAATCCTTAAAAAATTCCGGTGAATGAAAGACTCAGTTAAAAGATGGTTTTCAAGGGCACATAGCAAACAGCAGGGGCCCGTTGACCTCAACGGGTAAGCAGAATCAATTTCATCTGCTAGGGCACGGCTCAATCAGCCGATTCGTCGGCGAGCCAGGCAAGAGGTAAGGAATCATGCTGGAATCACTGAAGACCAAGGTTTGCCTGAGCCTAATTCTCATCTGCAGTTCGGTCGCTGCCAGTCCCAGCCAGGCTACGTTGTTGAGAGGCTATATCAATCGCACTCAAGAGCAAAGCCAGCCTGGCGTCGCAAAAGATATCCAGAATTCGAGCCCAAACTCCGCGCAGATTCCGGTCAATCTCAATTCATTTCCGACAGCCTTCGAAGGACGCTGGCGATGCGTGACAATCGTGACCGATTCCTCCCTCGATGCCGTCGAACCAGGCAATGAAATGGTTTCTGAGATTCAATTCCAACGCTTGCCCGATGGCAAGATTTGGGCGAAGTGGAATCAGCCAGGCTGGCGAGAAGCTCAGTCGGCTGTTACCGCCTGGAGCCCAAGCGAGGCCCAGATCGATCGCACCGACTACTACTACGGCGACAACGCGGACGGAACCTGGGGGGCACGCTCGAGAGATCGCTTCACGCAAGTGGACAAATTGAAGATTATCGGTCAGAGCTATGTCGATCAATACAAGAACGGGCAGTATCTCGGGCGGTACCGCACAAAATCAGTTTTATACAAGACCGAGTTGCAAGACACCTTGGGCGCACTGGAAAAACAGCTCAGGCGTTGATTGAGCTCATTGCGCTGGTTTCGCTTTCAACAGACGTCTCAAGCAGAGCGTTCCGCAGATCAATAACAGCACGTTCAAGACCAGGAATGGGATTCGCCTGATTGCACTTGCGGAATCACACGCCAGAAGCATCCAGCTCAACAGCGGGAATGATATCAAAATGCACCGCCAAGCCAGCATCGGCACCGCCGGTGATGAGGCACCGTCCCCAGTATCGTTCTTCCCGGGTCCGGTTAGCGTGAGCACCGCCGGCAGCAATAACAAAGTGTCATCATAAATATGTATATGCGGGGAGAAGATCAAACAAAGCAGCACCGTCAACGCCACCACCCAATTGTCCACCGCCTGACTCTTCCTCCGGCAGGAGATAGTCCAAAGAGCAAAGATTGCCGCCAGAGCTGGCAGCATTAAGACAGTGCTGGTCACCAGCGCAAGACGAGGTTCGAGAAATGAACTCAGCAGCCCGCGCACTCCAATCATGTATTCGGGATATACCCCGGAGAAATCGGCGGTCGTCTCGGCGTGAAAAAGAATGCTTGGATAAGTGAGCACGTTCTGCCAACCGACAACCAAACAAGAGAAAACAAGTAAACCAAGCTCGAAGAGGGCGGCGAACGCCACCACCTTGAATCGACGCCCGGACAAAGCCGCGGTCCCCAAAAGCGCTGCATACTGCGGCTTGATGGTGCTCAAAGACAGAAAAACTCCAGCAGCCAGCGTATTTCCGGTGAGCAGAAACAAAAAGAACAGAGCAAACAAGGCAAGAATCAACCAGCTGGCCTGGCCGACCACAATTGCTATCCACATGGGCGCCGAGCACAGCCCGGCAAGTAGCACGAACGCCACTTCCTTGGCAGTCGCCTTCATACGAACGGTCATGAAAACAGCCAGTGCAACCACTCCCGCCAGGGTAAGCGCAAGTTGCCATAGCCTTTCAGCGAGCGGATAAGGCAGCGCCGATAGCGGTGCCAGCATCACGAAAAAGAAAGGTGGGTACTGAAGAAAATGGCATTTGGCGGCCCGCGCTGGCGCCAGCAGTCGGTTGAATACTTGCAACTGCTGCTCCGGGCTGTAGATGTTCTCGCGTGATGACGAGCGCACCAGCTCACCGGCCATGTAGTACATCATGAAGTCAGGAAAGCGGCTCCTGGCCTGCACAGGTTGCTGCTCGACTCCGAGCCAAACCCGTGATTCGTACAGGAGCCCGCACAAAAGTACGCCCAGGAGAACCGCATATCCGAAAAGGAGCAATCGCTTATAGCGCTGGCGCGTTTTCCCGACCTCCCCGACTTACACTTTACCAGCCAACAGGATAGAGACCGACTCCGGACTATTTAACCCCAACTGCGGCTTTCGGCTTGGAAAGCTTTCGCAGCTGCCCGAAAGCGTCCGGTCCGCGGTAGACCGCGGTGCGGCCGAGATCTCGCTCGATGCGCAGCAGCTGGTTGTACTTTGCTGTGCGCTCGGAGCGGCAAGGTGCACCGGTCTTAATCTGCCCGATGCCAGTTGCCACGGTGAGATCGGCAATCGTGAAGTCTTCGGTCTCGCCCGAACGATGACTCATAACGCTGCCGTAACCGTGCTCGGATGCAAGACTGATGGCATCGAGAGTTTCGGTCAAGGTTCCAATCTGGTTCGGCTTAATCAAGATAGCGTTGCCGGCACCAATTTCGATACCACGACGCAGGCGCTTCGTATTGGTGACGAATAGATCATCGCCCACCAACTGTATGCGAGAACCGAGCTTGTCGGTCAAGAGCTTCCAACCATCCCAGTCTTCTTCGGACAAGCCATCCTCGATACTGACAATTGGATACTTGTCGACCAGCTTCGAATAATAGTCAACCATTTCAGCGCTTGACAAAGTGCGCTTCTCGGTTGCCAATTCATATTTGCCATCCTTATAGAACTCGGTAGAGGCCGGATCCATCGCCAACGAAATTTGATCGCCGCTGCGGTAACCGGCCTTCTCAATCGCTTCGATTATCAGCTCGAGTGCGGCTTCGTTGGATTTGAGCGAAGGAGCAAATCCCCCCTCGTCACCAACTCCGGTGGCAAGTCCCTTTTTATGCAGCACCGCCTTTAGTGAATGATAGACTTCGGCACTCCAACGCAAACCATCAGCAAATGTACCTGCACCAATAGGAACTATCATGAACTCCTGAAAGTCGACACCGTCTTCGGCGTGCTTGCCACCATTGAGAATATTCATCATAGGAACAGGCAGAACGCAAGAAGATATGCCACCAACATAACGAAAGAGCGGCATACCGAGGGCATTAGCGGCAGCCTTTGCTACCGCCAAACTGACACCAAGGGTGGCATTGGCACCAAGATTGGCCTTATTGTCCGTGGCATCGAGCCGTTCCAGCTCTCGGTCGATCGTCGTCTGTTCAAGCGCGTTTGCACCGATCAATACTTTTGCAATTGTTTCATTGACGTGATTTACCGCAGTCAAAACTCCCTTGCCCAGATAACGCTTCGGATCTTTATCGCGAAGCTCGACAGCCTCAAACGTCCCAGTGGAAGCCCCTGAAGGAACCGCTGCTCTACCGGCGGCACCATTGGATAGCACCACTGTCACTTCGACAGTCGGATTGCCTCTGGAATCTAGGATTTCCATCGCGGATATCTCTTCAATATGCGTCATTTGAGTCTGTTCTCCTTGATTAAATGCGCTGCCTAGCGGCTTAGCGGCAAATTTCTCCTGCCGATTCCCTGCTTGCGGAATCTTCAGTAAGTAGTTACCACTCTGCACAGGACAAGTTAAATTCACCTTGCAGGTAATTATTCATGGTGGCACCACTAGCGTTTGATCGCCGTTCAAGTATAATCCTTTTAACTGGGATGTTGTTTCACCGAATCGAATGTGAGTCCTCAGTGGTTTGCTTAGTAGTAGTAATGTTCGGTCCGAAATTTAGCGAGCTTATGACGACCTCCGGTCGCCGAATCTCGAACATTTAGACGCGCTCAGGGCAGATAGCACGAGCCACGGGAGCTTTATTGCCGTTGTGCTCTCAGCACCTTGTTGAACCTAGAAGTGGCGGACACCAATGGGCAAGTTCTACGGGGGAAATTTCCAGGCTATCCAGGAATACTTCCAACAGAAATTTTGCCGATTTTGCAGCAATCCCTTTACTTCGGAAGGCATAGAGCTTCTGAGGGAGGAACCAGGAATTCTGGTTGTACGGGTCGGATGCTCGGTATGCGGGCGCCCGCTGGGCGTGGCGATCGTCGGTACCGGACCGAAAGCCGGCCAAACGAAGCAGAAATCGCCTTTTGACTGGAGTAAACGCGACACCGAAAAGTTCGCCAATCAACCGGCGATCACATACGATGACGTACTGGCCGCCCATGAATTCTTCTCTGGGCTCGGTCCTGATTGGTCAAAACACCTACCACGGAGCGGTCGTTCGACCGGCAGCTAGCGAAAGTCACCGACAGCTCCGCCCACTCGATGTAAAGAAGCTTGCCGGACATGGCAGACATGCCCGGTTTTCATTGTTGCTCGGCAAGCCCCACTGGCAGCCGTCACTCGACAACCGTTCATCCAGCCGGCACTATAGCAGTGCCGGTTAAGCAGCCGGGCCGGCAGGCGAGCTGTCAACCCGGCCGGTGCTCTTGAGCAGGCAGACCAAGGCCAGCAGATAGAATACTGCCGCCACCAAGCACAAGGCCTTTACTCCCCAGAAATTAGAAAGATACTCGAGCATTCCACCGACAACCGAGCCGAATAAGTTGAAGGACAAGGCACGCGCAGCATTGTCGACTCTTGAAAAGAGACTCGAGAACAAGAAGCCGGCAACGCATAACGGCAGCAGCGTCACCAGCGTCAGCAGTCCATAACGCACGAACTCCGGAGCGTGCAAGAATGCTCCGGCCGGCAACAAGTAGTCAGCAGCAATCGCAAGCAAGAGCAAGAGATAAATCAGCCACTCCTTGCCCAAGAAAGTTCGACCGAACTTCATGACCAGCAGATTGGAGCAAAAGATCATGAGCAAGATGCCGTTAATGGCAATTGCCGAAGTCAGCCAGGTGGAGCCGTAAAGCAAGGACAGAAACGAAATCGCATGCAGCTCGAGCAAGAGAAAAGCAGCACCCATAAAGAACATCTGCCAATTAAGCGCATTGCCATGACCAAGCAAAACCCGGCGCGCAGCAAGGAAACTGGCAAGCACAATCTGCAAAATGATCAACAGGTACGGTACATCCAGCACATCTGGTCGCACATATAAATACGGCCAGTCATCAGTAAGCGAACGCTCACCTGGCGTAGAGACCGGCTTCTCTGCCCGTTGCCAACCAGCCGGTGGGGTGACGGCACCGGCTTTGACCGCCTGCCCCAGAACAAAGAAGAGATGGCCAAACCCTTCTTTGCCTTCAATCAATAACGGCTCGTAGCCGGCAGCTTCGCTGATAGTCTGATACAGCCTGCGCTCCAGCCAGGGCGTCACCGCTGAAAATGACACCACCATCAATCCGTCCGGTTGCAGCAAATTCAACCCGCTGACTATTCCCTCTCGCGTGTAGGGATAACTGTCCAGCCTGACTGATGAGCCCTGACCGAGAACGGCGTGCGAATCGAGAAAGCTGTAGACAATCAGGTCGTACTTCTTTTGGCATCGACCGATATAGTGCCGAGCGTCATCGCAATAAAGATGCACGTTCGGTTGGCTGTAGATCGGATTGTACTTCCGTCCTAAATCCAGGATGACCGGATCTATATCGACCGCATCAACTTCGTTGGCGCCATGTTGCACCGCCGCAGCGACATCCTGCCCGGTGCCGGCAGCAAGCACCAGAACGGAGCGACCAGGCTTGATCTCCTCGGGAAGAGAATACTGAATGCGCCTGGTTTGCACAAAGCTTCTGAGATCGGAAGGAATTGAGCTCAAGGGCAGCTCGGGCGCGAAGAAATATTGGTAGAAGAGCCGATTGACTCCCAATTCCAATCCAAGAAAGCGTCCGTAGTCCTGATCTGTTTGCGCTTTATCCCGGTAGAGCCTGAGATCCAGCCTCTGATAAGGAGACCAGAAAGTCTTGGCTGACCTTTCTTGATAGACGGTAAACGCTTCACTCAAGACCATCGAGCTGACCGGACACGGCAATGCCGCCAGCATTGCCACAACGCAAGCGGAAGCCAGCCAGAGCAAGCGTTTCCTGCCCGGTGCAAACAAAGCAAGCAAACCGGCGGTAACCAACAACAGCTGCCAGGGTGGAGAGCCCATAAAAGAAAGCAGGGTGAACAAACAGCTGCCAGCCAGCGCACCGGCTAAATTGATAGCATAGGATTTCAGCGAGGTTTCCTGATTGAACAGCACGCCCAACCGGGCTCCGATACAGACGGAGACCATGAATGGACCAGCCAGCAAGAGAAGCAAGACAAAGGAGAACATAACTAAATAGACAGCCCCAGGCATGCCTTCAACCGGCAGGCTTTGCCAATTAAAGACGGAAGCGGACGGGAAGCCCCAAAACCCGACTTTGAAAAACTCTGCTACTTTCGCGATCGCCACAAATGAAAGTAATGCCCAAGGACAAAATCTAAACAACGTATCCCGATTGAGCGCAAATCCGGCACCGAGACCGACAAAGCACGTCACGAGCGGAAAGGTCCGAAATACTGCAAAAGCCCGAAAATCAGCCGACAACCAGCGAATTGCCAGAAGCTCGAAGAAAAGCGAGACGATACTGAGAATAAACAACTCAACTAACGCACGCCGGCTCGAGTTCATAATCGCTGGAAAGATTTACCGATTACAGGAGAGAATAAAAGGAGTACATCAATCTTTTAACGTTATCATGCTTGGAACCGAAATCTTTACAGTAAATCGCCCGGCAAAATCCGACCCGCTTTTCAGCGTTGGATGGGGCTTTCCGAACTCTTATGAAGTCGGTATGACCAGCCTCGGTTTCCAACTTGTCTGGTGGCTTTTGGAACAGGACAGCCAGATAAGAGTCAACCGAATCTTCACCGACTGTCAAGAGAAAGACTGGCGGGAAAGCGAACTTTTGGGATTTACGCTCTCCTGGGAGCTGGATTACATTAATATCCTGCGGCTGCTTAAGCAGCTGGGCATCGCAGTCCAAAGCAAGGACAGACAAGCCGGCAGTCCGCTCGTCTTCGGAGGGGGGCCGGCGCTGTCGGCAAATCCGGAGCCATTCGCCGATTTCTTCGATGTCATTCTGCTCGGAGACGCCGAAGCGGTAGTACCGGCATTTATTGAGACCTGGAAAAGCGTGCGCGATTTAAACAATCGCCACAAGCAGCTCGTCGAGCTGTCGAAGGTCGATGGCATCTATGTACCGTCTCTCTACAGATATGAGCTGACCACCGCCGGTGGACCGCTTAAGAGCGTCGAACCGCTAGAAGACGGCGTGCCGGAACGGCTCAATAAGCGGATCTTCACTCCTCCGCCAGATTACGTCGCCCATTCGGTGATGCTCGCACCTGATACCACGTGGGGTGACATGTTCCTGGTCGAAGTTGCGCGCTCTTGCCCGCAAGAATGTCGATTTTGCCTGGCAAGCTATTTGACGCGCCCGTTTCGGGCGATACCGGTGGCAACTATTCTGGAGAAAGTCGATCTCGGGCTCAAGTATACGAAAAAGATTGGACTGCTGGGCCCGTCGGTCACAGAACACCCCCAGTTCGATCAACTGGCAGAGAAACTCTTGAAGCGACCGCAAACCGAGATCTCGATTGCATCAGTCCGCGCAGAT
>CAZSNX010000056.1:10108-14859 GCA_964607945.1 uncultured Candidatus Obscuribacterales bacterium | reverse complement strand
GACAGAAGGTTGTCACTGTTCCAGTATTAGACGTCTACTCGGCGCTGAGCGGGGCTGGTGCTGCAACAAAGCCGGCCTTGTCGAAGTGGTTGGAAAAGAAAATGGCAGACGCACAGAATGCCGATGATTTGGATAGGCTAGAACGATACCAGGCATATCACACTGCTCTTATGACCGGTGATGATGCAAGGCTGAAGTCGTATCTGAAGAAGGCATACGCTAAAGCGCAAGGAGGCAGTGGTAGTATCGGCGGTGATGAAAGCGTTGGTATAGACCATGCTTCCACCCCAACGACATTTGTGAACCTTGGGCGGCAGCATGAAGCAATCGGTGTTTGGCAGGACTCCGGTGGGTTGAAAATGAGAATCTATCCTGGCGATGGTGGCGAGTACATCGGAACCATAGAATCAATTCCGAAAACTTCAAAGTATGCTGCGGTTCAAGGTGACTTCATGTTTACAGATGCTAGAGCGCCGTCGAAAACGGAACTTAGATCCAACCATGGCTATACTCGGGCTGACAAAGCGGACAAATTGAAGGAGTATCCGGACAGTCCGCTTACCATTACTGTTTCGGGAGATTCCCTTTCGCTAACACAGAAGTGTCCAGGATACAACTCTTCGGGCTGGCATCCTGAATTGAAGATGACTACTCAAACAGTAACGTATAAGAGAGTCGGCGATTAGCTTAGCTATGCAGGAAGGCTTATTCTCTGCAAAGGTGCGCAGTTAAGGTGCGCAGTTGCTAAGTGCAGCTCCGTTTAAATTCATATTTTCGCAAATGAGCTGGCCTGTGACCTTTCAGAGGAATTAACCCAGGCGCTGAAATTTACTGAGACTAAGGCAAAAGTCTACAAGCTGCCTTAAGATTCTCACCTGTAACGATAGGCTAGGCAGCCTTCTGGGTTGCCAATGGGGGTGCGTATCGATGCTTGATCTTTCCGAGATGTGGGCGATGGCTGTCACTGCCGTGCTAACGCATGTGGTACTGCCTGCGCTGACGATCTTCGGACTTGCCAGTATCGTCCATGATCCTGCTGGATTGGCTGAATATCTGCTGGTAGGCATTGCCCAAATTTTTGTGGTCGGCATCGTCTTTTTGCCACTTGAGTATCTTGCACCGGTGGAGCGGTGGGACGACCGGCGACTTGCAAGGGTTGATATGGTGCATTCCTTTGTAAATCTCTTGGGGATTGTACCTTTCGGCACATATCTAGTGCTAATTCCACTTGGTGATGCGGTTTCGAACATCTTGGGGCAATGTTCCAGTGAAGCCGGCTGGCATCTGGGTCACCTGGTGCCTTGGCTAAACGGACATCCTTTGATGCTTTTCATGGTTTACTTCGTGATCTTGGATTTTGCCAGTTGGGTCATGCACAGGCTGCAGCATAAATTCGCATGGTGGTGGGCTTTGCATAGTCTTCACCATAGTCAGCGCCAGATGAGCCGGTGGTCCGACGACAGAGGAAATGTAATAGACAGTGTGCTTCAATCAATGTTTGTCGGAGCTTGGGGACTCGTGATTGGTGTGCCACCGGTCGAGTACGGAGTCATTCTATTCTTCGGCAAAATGGTCGAGAATCTTTCACATGCAAACACGCGTTTTCGCTTTGGTCCGGTATTCGACAAGCTGATTGTTGATCCCAGGTTTCATCGTCAGCATCACATGATTGCTGATCCTTCAGAGCCCGGGCTCTACAACTGTAACTTTGGTTTCGTCTTTCCCTTCTGGGACATTATGTTCAAAACGGCGCTCTATGACGGTAAAGTGCGACCGACTGGATTAGACGACCCTGAAGCTGACTTGGATAATACGTTGGGCTGGTGGGACCAGCAAGTAGCTAGCACTGGTCGAATGTTTCGAGCTGTGCGCTCAAGCTTCGCTCGGTCGATCGCGACAAGTCCAACGACTCCGGTTAGCGATCAAGCATAACTTCCCAAGGGGCGGTAATGATTTTGGCAAGTGTTGTCTGGTGGTATATTGATTATCGCCGTGGCACGAGGCTGACTGGCAAGGAATAGGTTATGCGCGGGACTCTCATTGCTCTCCTCTTGGGTCTGACCTGTGGCGTTGTTGGGTTTTGTGCCGGCATTTTGTACAGCCCGCAGTTAAGAACAACCGATGCCGGTAGATGGTTGAAATCAATCGAGTCGAAAGTATCGGGTGCTGCCGGCAAAGCAAGCGCTGATGCTGCCTATGAAACATATGACTATCCAACTATAAAATGGCGCCCTAAGCCGCTGTCCGATGTTTCGGGAGGAATAGCCCAGCTCTGGACGACTTATGAGTGGGCGGATGAGAAACATCAATCAGGTAGGATGAATTATCGGTTAACGGTGTTCAAGGGGCGTGACAAGAACTCAATTGAAGTTCAGTTGCTTGATGATAAGGGTTTCAAAATAACCCAATTCAACGCATCTGATTTTCATCAGATTCCTGGTTCTACAGACCTGATGGAAGCCAGAGACAGCCACGAGTGTACGGAAGACCGTTATAAGCGAGTTGGTGATTACTCGGTTAAATGATGGTGCACCTTCCGCACTAGTACTTTCAAGCTTAGTCCTTCCGTGATAAGTACAGCATATGCAGAGCTCGACGAAACTTTTGACTTTTCTGCTTTCGATAATGATCGTCTCTTTCCCTTTTGACGAAGTATTTGCAAAAACTGCCAAGCACAAGAAGGGTCCGGTATTGGCACCGCCATTGATACCGCTGCTTGATGCACCGGATAGAAGCCGTTCGCCATATTTCCAAATCGGGATCGAGCGCAAGAGGTATATCTATCTTCGTGACCCGAATGGAATGTTGCAAGCAAGAACCGGGCGTTTCGAACTGAGTGCTCAGAAATCTTTATTGCGCGGACGCGTTTCAGAGGAAAAGCACTATTCCAGCATCGGTACTGTTGAGCATGGAGTCAGAGCACGCTTCTCTGTCGATTTACAGGAACTGACCGCAAGTTTTGCTCCGAGCCTCTCTCAGTTGTTAGCAGCCAAGATTGAAACTGCAAAGCGGAAGGCTGATGATGAATTGCCAAAGTCAGCAAAAATAATGGACCAACAGCTTAGGGCCCAAAGGCCATCGCCTGGCATGCCGTTATTGCCACCTCGTGTAGGCTTATCTGATCCAACTGGCTCTAACTCACTCGAATCAGCCTTGGCTCAGTCCAAATCTCGAGCCGTACAAGCCATGCAGCGAGAAGCCCAACAGCTGGCGCATGCCCTGCCGCAGTCCATTGGTAATGATATTGCCATGCCTAGCTTCGGCAAGGTAACGGCACAGATGCCGAACGGGCAGGGAGCGTCACCGCTGACGATGCCCACGGCGACCAAGCCGGATATGTCTAGTGCAGAACAGTTGATGAATGGGCAGTTAAGTAGTAAGAAGGGAAAAATTCCGACTGATTCAGCAATCAGCGCAGCGTTGAAGCGTGCAAGTGACAATGCTCAAAACTCGGTACAACTGGCGCAGCCCGCGATGGATAGCATCTTAACTACCTTGCGCACAGTGCCAAGCTTGAGCTTGCCTAACCCAGCTGAGGCAGACAAGGCAGTTAAGGCAGATCTATTGTCGAAGAATGATGCCATCATGGAAATAGAATGGGACAAATGGCATGCACATTTTGCGCAACTGGCTCGCTCGCCGATTTTGAATGCGATTGGCAAGAATGGAAACCCGAAGGGGAGTAACACTGTAGAAATCACAGTGAAATCAAATCGAAAGGTAATTGTTCGATTAGTAACACCGGGATCGGAAGCGTTCGATCGTGCAATGCTGCAGGCATATCGCTCGCTTGATGGTAAGACTGACTTAGTGTTTCCATCCGGCTCCCGCCGCACCGAAATTACCTTTTTGATTGACAATAAGCATACAGGAAGCGGAACACCATCTCGAGTAACAAGCAAGACCAGTGTTGGAGATAAGGAGACCGTGCGCCTTCATCGCTGAAGTCGCGGCAGATTGATCTTACTTTCAAAGTTCGACATTTATTGATTTGAATCTTCTGTTGACTGTCTCCTGGGAGTGCTTCTCCATCGCTATTGCTTCATTCTGCCGGCAAGTCTTCTGAAGGAGGGCGGCGTAGTTTTTTTGCACCTCAATTGCGCGAGGATCATTTGCTCCGAATGCGCGTGTCCGAATTTCCAACGCGAGTTTGAAGAGTGGCTCGGCTTGAGTAAATCGTTCTTGATGGCAATACAGTTGGGCTAGATTCTTAAGTCCGGTGGCGACGCACGGATGATTTCCACCGTAGCTAGCCTTCCAAATGTGAACGGCCTTGAGCAGCAATGGCTCCATCTCAGTGTACATTTGTTTGCGGCAATAGAGAGCCGCTAGCTTGGTCGACATATCGGCGAAAGCGGTACTCTCTTCACTCCCAAAACTTTTCAGCAGATCAAGTTCAATAATCGCATCATTGATTTTCTCATTTAACCGATCATTTGACTGGGACGGTCCGTTCTGCGGCAAGCTGACCTTTTCTTCTTTTACTGGTGAGCAAGGAGTGTCCTGTTCTCTAATGGTTTCGGTGGAATGGTGCTCCTTTTGCGGCTTTGTTATAGGGTCAGTCGGCGGATGCGTATTTGCATGGCACAGCTTGAGCTGTTCCTCGATCTTCGCGAACTCGCCCTTGGCCTCGGCGGCCTGGCGTTCCCGGTCCTTCTCGGCCTTGGTGAGTGTCACCCACCGCTCAGGGTCGAAGTCCTCCGGGAGCCCCTTCAGCCGCGCCTCGAGTTCCTTCTTCTCCTTCAGCAGGG
>CAZSNX010000056.1:0-10098 GCA_964607945.1 uncultured Candidatus Obscuribacterales bacterium | reverse complement strand
ATAGTTCAGCTACCCGATAACAGGTCTCTCCGACCTCTGTTGAGTCGCAGCCGAACGTTTGCTCCTGGAGCTTGAGCAGTCGCTCGAGGTCCGAGATGCTAGATTGTTGCATGGATTTTAATTTTGAACAGAGGATACCTAAGTCTCACCCGGATGCTTAATATCAGTTTGCACCGCAATTCTCATGGTGAACATCTGGTTCTGGGATAAAGTCGTATCGTTAAGCTTAACAAGATCGGATTAAACCCCTTGCACAGCTTAGCTCTGACGTCTTTAGGACTTCAGTATCTCTGGAAGGCACAATCGAGAGCTTGATGGAGCGATGGCTCGCAGTCAATTCAAGCTCAGGCCTCTGCGTGATAGAATTCACCTTTTGGATTCATAAGGAGAGCGCTGCCTCATGAGGATTTTCCTGACTGGCGGTTCTGGAGATCTGGGGCAAGTCTTGTGCAGATCTTTGCTTGGGATGGGACATACGCCAGTAGTTTTTGATCTCCTGAGACCGATTGAAGCGGATTCGCCACATTTAGATCCTGCGCTAGGACTGCCAAGCGTAGAGTACATCGAGGGATCGATTACTGAACGCAACGAGTTGAGAGAGGCATTACAAGGCATTGACGTTGTGGTGCACATCGCAGCGTGGCATGGTATTCACGAGTTCCGGCAATGGAAAACCGTATGGGAGTTCTGGGATTTGAATGTCGGCGGTACATTCAACGTCTTTCAGGCTGCTTCCGAACAGGGAATAAAAGATGTCATTTTTATCTCAAGCACAAGTATCAACGAGCGTTTTAGTATCTATGGGCACACTAAGGTGCTTGGTGAAGAGATAGCAACTACTTATGCTCACAGGCATGGCATGAACGTAATCACGCTTCGTCCGCGAGCATTCATTCCTCCCTGGAATGCTACTGTTTATCCTAGTTTCATTGACTGGGCAAAATGGTTCTCAAAGGGTGCTGTGCATATTTCAGATGTTGCTCAATCTGTTATTAAGAGTATTGAGCTTCTTCTGGCGAAAAGTTACGAGCTGAAGAACAATCCATTGTTCCTAACCGTAGATGGTGCCTACGAGTACAGCGATGAAGATTTGGCTAACTGGGACGCTGATGGTCCGGGGACGACGTTTAGGAAATACTATGCCAGATTCTATGATATCGCTATCAGTGCTGGGTTGGATCCGTCACTGAAGCCATCAATGCTAGACATTTCCGACACTAGGCAAATACTGAAGTATCGACCTCTGTATAGTATGAAAACTTTGCTAATGGAGTTAGCAAAGTACGGCGCTGCCGGACCCTATGCAAACATGAACTGATTTGCAAGTGTGACGCAATTGTGAATTGCGGAATATTGAGCAGGTCACAAAACTTTCACAAATCGCTCATACAATCTTACTTGCCTCAAAAGAAGCCAACTGTCCGGGTTCCAGCCCGGAAGGCTCTTGTTCGCCGCTTTACCAATCTAGGGCTGGAGTGCTGGAAAGCAGGGAGATTTCAGCTACTACGCGACTATACTACGGTCTGATTGCCGATGGAAAACAATATTCAAACACCTGCACCTCAGCGTGCACCTGACACCGATTTCTCTGAACAGCCGCGTTCAGCCCAATTTAGTGCAATTAGCACAAGTCAAAGGTTATTCGAAGAATCGCATTCTAATTCTCGGCATGCGGAGCGAATCGCTCGCAGCGGAGCTTCTGACACGAGTGGACCTTCTGTTGCGTTTCAGAGCAGCGATAGAGTTGGTAAGAACTCAAAAGATCAGCAAAATTATCGAGGTGACAAGCCGGGGGAGAATGCGACTACATCCGATGTAGCCCGGGCTTCGTCCAATTATGCATCAGCCACTGCGGGTGAGGAGCCTTCCGCCGTAACGAAGTATCTGGCGAAGTACCGGAAGGCACCAGAGGATCTCAAGCCCGTTATCGACACGCCGATACCTCGACCGGAGCCACCCAAACCGGAGCCGCCGAACCCTAATCCGGGCCCACGACCAGGACCTCGTCCATACCCGCCGAGACCAGAGCCTCGACCGACTCCGGAGCCAAGACCGACACCGGAACCTCGACCAACTCCAGAGCCCCGACCTGAGCCTATACCTCGTCCTAAGCCCAATCCGGAGGCTGAGGCTGTGGTTGATTCCGTACAGGGCGTTTCCGATGAGGACAAGCGAAGAGCCAAATCGATGACAAAATTTGAAGAGGCGGTGCTCAAGCATATCAATGAGGAGCGAAGAAAACACGGTCTCAATGAGGTGAAATTCGATCCACGCTTACAGTTGATAGCCCAGGAACAATCAAAGTATCAGGAGAAGACGGGGCGGTGCGGTCACTTTCAAGACCGGCCAGGCTGGAGGACTCCAATGGATCGTATGAAGCAGGTGAAACTACCTGGTGACAGCGGATTAAATGAAAATGCGGCATTTGGCTGGAAAGATCCTGGAGCCCAAGCAAGCGATCAAGAGATAGACCGTCAAGCGAAGTCTCTTGTAGAGGGCTGGAAAAGCAGTCCGGGTCACTACAAGAACATCCTTGCTAAGAACGTTACTATCGCTGGTCTCAGCCAAGTTGGTCGGGCCTCTACGATGGCTTTTGCGTAATACTTCGCTGGCAGGGCACCAGTCCTAGCAACGAACTCTTGCTTCAGTCAAGAAGTCCAATTAACGTTTGGACCAAGATGGTGCGTGGTTTATCCGGTCATTGAATTCGACTGACCTGGTAACGTATTGGCAGCCTGCTTAAAGTCGGCTGCCGCCGAATGACTTAATACATTGAGATATCTAACCTAGAAAAATGGGTATTATTCATTGGCGTGGGGGGTCGACATATGGCGCTATGAGTTTGCAATGCTTTTGTTCCATCTAGGATAAGGCGCTTAGGCTGGATGGTAGTTGAAGACGCCGGCGCGAAGTGCTCGCCGGAATTTCTAGATCCAAAACGGCAAGGGGCTGCTCGATGACCTTTGCTGACCCTTTCGGCTTGCTAGGCATAGGAGTGATAACTGATGATCAGAAAAACTACATGGACGCTATCCCTCTTCATATCTCTGGTTGCGGCTCATACGATAGCGAGTCTGCCGGCTAGCTGCCAGTATACGAAGGGCCAGCAAGTTGACTATAAAGAGGGTGAGTATTCGCAATGGCAAACCGGCACGGTCGAATACATGACACCTAGCGGTAAGCAAGTGATAGTTAGGTCGAAACCCAGAGAGTTCTATCCTAATGGTGACACTAGGGCAATCGATCTGGACAAGATACGTCCAGCGACAGGAGCTGTCGATGCTGCGCCTAACAATCAATCGCAAGTGGCAACGGCAGCGGCGGGTGCAAACCAGCAAATTCCTCAAGCAACTCCACAAGCTGCTCCACAAGCAATTCCACAGGGTGTGCCTCAGCAGATACCAACAACTACCAACCCAGCTTCCCAGGCGGCACCGCAAGTTCAGCAAGGTGCCGCAAACAATCAGGCGCCTGGTCCAATGGGACCGGTCATGACCGCGCAAGACGTGGTAAATCTGTTTGCGCAGAAGATAGGCGACCCTAAAAGGTTATCCTGGCCGGAGAATGACCGCATTTACGAAGAAGTTGCCAGCATAATTCGCAATCGAGGTGTGAATTTCGATTTTAAAACGCAGACTCCTCAGTTCCTCACCGATGCGATCAACAAGTATCAGGTGACGAGTCGCGTCACTGGTGCACTCAGACAAAACTGGGGTCCACCTGCCAATCTCAACTATTACGTTGGCGGTTGGGACATGTCGAAGGTCGGCGGCGAGACTAGAGTGCGACAATTCGTTCCCGGCTATGACCTGGTTACGTCAGAGCATGGTGCCTTGGCTGGTGATCTGAAGATCTATGCGAATAACCGGTATGAATGGAATGGAATAAGTGGGTCTTGGAGAACTGCGAAACCAGACGAGTTAGCGATGTCGGACAAGGGCGGTGCCGGCATTGTGCTTGAGAATGCTAAAGAAGGAGCAAGAGGAAAGGACTGGATTGTTTTTAAGCATTCGATGACGGCCGGTGACAACATCGAGGTGGCGGATCTAAACTATCGTGGAGTCAGAGAGTATGCCGGACGACACTAAGTAGATAAAGTGAAAGCTGAAGAATACGATCGCATAGTTAGTGAATTGGAGCTGAAGGCTTCCAGCGATCCGAAGGGCTACAACATTCATGTGGCAAAGCTCGTGGTGCTTGGGTATGCGTACATTTTTGGTTTGATTGCATTCTTGCTTGCGGTTGTTGGATTGTTGCTCTGGCTCCTACTCATTGTTAAGGTGTGGGTTCTGGTCAAGTTCTCGTTTCTCTTTTTCATCGCAGCCTGGTTAGTTGCGAAGTCGCTATGGGTTAAATACAGTGATCCGGAAGGTATTCGTCTTACTCGGGATCAGGTGCCGGCTCTCTTTGATTTGATTGCGGAAGTTCGGAGCGCAGCGAACGGTCCTGCAATCGATCAAGTAGTGCTTTCGGACGAGTTCAATTGTGCGATCACGCAAGTGCCTAGGCTGGGAATCTTTGGCTGGTACAAGAATTTTTTGATTCTAGGATTGCCATTGATGCAGTCAGTAAGCCCATCTCAATTTAAGTCAATCCTTGCGCATGAAATGGGACATCTTTCGGATCAGCATGGTAAATTCGGCGCATGGGTCTACCATGTGCGCGCTGCTTGGCACCAGACATATACGAGTCTTGCATATGAATCAGGAATCGGCATTGGTTTGGTAAAGAGATTTGCGAACTGGTTTGTTCCGTTGTTTGATGCACATACTTCTGTATTAATGAGAGAACATGAATATGCAGCTGACAAAATTTCGGCTGAAATTGCTGGTGCGGAAAGCGCCGCCAATGCACTTATTCAAACAGCTCTGAAAGGCGCATTCCTAAATGAGGATTATTGGGAAAACTATCGCAAGCAAGTGGTCGATCTGCCATCCCCGCCTGAGGGTGCGCTTTCAAACCTGAAGATGTATTTGCAACGACCAATCGAGGCTCATCGTGCGGAGGAGTTCTTAAAAGGACGGTGGGCAAAACATGATTCTAACGATACGCATCCGGCAATATCCGAACGTGTAAGGGCTCTGGTGCCGGATAAGGACTGGAGTGATCTGCGGATCATCGCGACAGAAGCTGCGCAGAGATTCAATGTTGAAAGAACCGCAGCAGCTGAGTTGTTCGGATCAGCGATTGAATGGATGGAAAACGAGTTGGATGCTAAGTTTCAGGCTTCCGTCGAAACTGATTGGTCCATCAGGCACGCTGTAGCAACGGAGAATCGAAGGAGATTAATCGAGCTGGAAGGATTTGCTGAGGTACGCGCACTGACAAAGGATGAGGTCCTTCAGCTGGTTCATGCAAGCAGCTTTCTGGAGGAAACTGATGTTGCAGCTGAGAGATATCGCAAAGCGGTCGAACAGTTTCCAGAGGAAGCAGACCTGCATTTCGGACGGGGGTTATTGTTGCTCGAACAGAAAGATGAAGCAGGAGTGGCCGAGCTCGAAACTTCAGTTGAGTTGAAGCCGATGCTAGGACCAGATGCTTTTGGCGCAGTTTACGCGTTCTATCTTAGAAAGGGAGATGAGAACACTGCTCAGAAGTACTACAAGAAAACAATCGCGATTTCCGAAGAGATACAGGAAGCTGCAGTCAATTTGGATACTATTAACAAGCAGGACAAGTTCGTAGAGCACAAGCTTACTAGCAACATCGTAAGTGAACTTGCTGTTGCAATCAATGATGAAAAACGCGTGACAGAGGCATTTGTCGTCGCAAAGTTAGTGCCGGAAATTTTGGGTGGATACCAGCACATTTTGTGTGTCAAAGTGTCAGCCTTTACCTCTGATGAGCAAGCACTAGAGCTGCTTCAACGGTTGTCTCATCATGAGAACGTTGCCGGATTTTATCTGTTGACCTGGCCAGCAGTACCTGGCAATCTGCGTAGCGCATGTACAACATTGGCTAATTCAAAGGTTTATGATCGCAAAAACTTTCAAGGAAGATAGTTTCTGAGTTATATCTGGGCTAAGCGAGAGCCTAATCAAGAAAGCATTTTGCAGAGAATTCAAGCATCTCCGAATTGAATAGGTTTATGACGTCTGTTTCGGGGCTCGAATTTTGGGGTAAATTCTTGAACATATTGGGTCGTTTTACTTTCTGTTTTGGTGGTTGCTATGGGTACGGGCAAAGAGCACACTGAAAAACAAGAGAATACTTCCGGTTCTGCGGGAGAGAAGAGTGCTGATGTTGCAAGCGAGGAGGCCTCGAAGGGTGCAGCTACTCATTTAGACAAGCAACGCCAAGATTTGGCTCATCAGAAGGACACCGAAAACCGTCCGCCCAATCCGACTACTAAGGGTTTTGGCAGGCCGGAGATATTAGGAGACGATGGTAAGGCGCTAGTTAAGGGAGCAGTGGCTGCAGCCAAGGCAATCGTAAACGATATAGCGAACGATTCTCGGGTTGCCAGTTGTGAAGATAAATCGGCCGATCCAGCATCAAGTATTGGAGCGTTAACTGACGGGAAAGCCAATGCCGCTCCCGATGTGAGTCTCACAGAAGGTCAAGATTCGATCAAGCAACTTGCCGCAGTCGACGTAGATTTTCGATCCATTCTCGATGATGTATTGAAAGCCGGAAACTCCGCTCTCGCGCACATGCCGGAGCGAGCTGCCGCACATACCGATAGCTCCACTCGCGATAAATTGACTGATGCGCAGAAGCAAGCATCGGATTCTATCGATAAGCTGCCGAAATCAGATCGCCTTGAGCGCGGCGGTACTATCTATGACCTTGCTGAAAGGACCTTGCGCGAAAGAGACAAGATAACGCACGAGTTAAATGGCAAGGAGCCTACCGGTAGCGGAATTCGCATGGAATGCAATCGAATAATGAAGCTTAACGGCTATGAAGATGCTTCATCAAGAATTGAGCGTGGTTTAGCCAAGCAACGTGCGCACGGTGAGCAACCTCATATTACGGACAGGATGCTGCCTCCGTCCTGGAATGATGTTAGAGCAGGCGAAATGAAGCTGTACAGCGATCAAGAAATTGCCGCAATGAAGGTAAAGTACGCTGGCACAGGCAAGGCAGATAAATCTGGAGAGCCACCGGCAGACGGAAGTGGCGTTAAACCGGTTGACAAGCCGGTTGATAAGTCTGGGGATAAGCCATCTGATAAACCGGTAGATAGTCCGGAAGGCAAGAAAGGCCCATCAGGACCGGCTGAGGTAGTAAACGAAAAGTACTCTGAGGAGCTCAAGTACGACGACAAAGGAAATCTTACAGGGATTACTCGCACTGAGCGAAGTGGCGAACGACATTCATACGAGAAAAGAGCAGATGGATGGTATCAAGACGGTGAAAAGCTCATCGCCGTCAAGGATATTAAGGTAGATAAAGACGGGACAATAACGACTAGTTGTATAGATGGTTCCAAGTTGGTTGAGACGCGCAATGGCGATGGAACTCACGTTAGAACTGATAACAGCGCGCATACAAGAAAAGCAGATGGTTCGGAGATTTCTACTGACAGCCAAGGTCGAGTCACGCAAGTGAAACGTGCTGATGGATCAGAAATGAGCTATGGTTATGATGCCACCACCGGCAAGATGAACTATTGGAAAGGCGCAAGCGGCGAGTGGACCAGTGATGATGGTGGCAAGAACTGGAAATCCAAGTCGACCGGAGAATCTGTATATGCAGAAACATCAGTCGATGCTGAGGGGAATGAGCATCGTAAGCTCGGTGACAACACCAGCCAGGATGTAAACCGCGATGGATCTACAGTAGATAAAGATGAAAAAGGACGCGTGACACATGTGACTCGCTCGGATGGATCTCAAGTAGATTACGGCTACAATACCAGCACAGGACAGCTCAATTACTGGAAAGGAGCTTCCGGTGAATGGACTAGCGGCGATGACGGCAAAACATGGGTATCTAAACCGAGTGGTGCAGCGTCAGGAGTGGAAACATCCGTAGATGCAAATGGCACTGAGCACCGCAAATATCCGGACGGTCACACGGAGGACTTGAACAGGGATGGCAGCATACACCGGAAGTATGCTGACCATATGGAAGACGTGAGGACGGATGGAACAAAAGTCTCTACATCAAGTGATGGCAGTACACATACGACAAACCCGAACGGCTCGGAAGTCGACAAGGACAGTGCTGGTCATGTAACGCGTGTCAAGCATACAGATGCTTTTAACTCGGAAGTTAAGTACGGTTACGATCAGCAGGGCAGATTGAGTTCGAGAGACGACATGTACGGTCATACGACCAGTAATGATGGCGGTAAGACGTGGACCAATTCTACCAATACGACTTATACGGATGAAAAGTTCGTCGATAAGTTTGGCAACGAGCATCGGTTCTATCCGGATGGTGCTGATGTCATCACTCATCCGGATGGTTCAGAGACTAGTCGCGTTGCACTTCCAAATGGTGACTTTCGAGAATCGCATACTGGTAAGAGTGGTGATAGGAAGGACGAGAACTATCAGAGAATAGCAACTGCTGACGGACGTGTAGAGATCAAGGAATCTGATGGAACACTCAATCATTTCATCACCGGTGATCCCAATGTCGATGCCAGCCGCAATCGCCTTAATGAATTGGCAAAGCATCGAATCACCAATCCCCAAGAATTGGCAAAGTTCGAAGCAGATATGGCTAGATTTGAAGAGAGATCTAGGAAAATGGAAGAGGTCTACAGGGCGCAAGGCAAGAGCCCTGAAGAAGCCTCTAAGGAAGCGCATAAGCAAGTTGCGGACACATACAAAGAAGTTACTCGACTCCTAGAAGCACGCGATAATCCGAATGTTCCGCTTGATGCAACGCGCCGCGCTCAGATTGCGGAGCAGATTCTTGCACAGGCTGCTTCGCCATCATCCATCGACCAGAATCCGCGTGGCACATGTAATGTTTCGGACGTTGAGAATAGAACATATACAAGATGCCCGGCAGAAGCGGCGAGACTGGTTGTGGATGTGGCTACTACCGGACAGTATGAAACTTCGGCTTCAATTGCATCTCACAAGCATCCGCCGACAATCGTCCATGTCGATCCTGCCAGCCTTAAGCCTGACGAGCAGTCACAAAGACATCCTCCTGCTGATGGCTATAGAGGCCTAGCCAGTCAAGTTTTTCAAGTTACCGGATTGAATATTCATTATGCGGTGAAGTACCCGGATGCGACAGATCCGGCTGGAAATCCGTCGAGAATTCGCTACGAACAGCGTGAAGAATACAAGCGAGATGGCATGCGTGCTTACGCAGATCAGGTGATGGATTACAGTGATCCGGCTCATCCGAAGAAGGTGACTGACGGGGCCGGAGAAGCATGCGGTGCAATTAAGGAAATGGGCGATCAGATCAATCCAAAGGATGCGGCGGATGACTGGTACATCACGGCAGTAAAGGACGAATCAGACCTGACAAACCGTTTGAAGGATGCGAAAGAGCACGGTAAGCTGCCGATAACTCTTTTAATTATGGACGGTGCTCATGTAGTCAACGTATCTGACTACGATCCAGCAACCGGCAGAGTCAAGGTTGATAACACGTGGGGCTCATGGGCGGACAAACAAGTAACAGTACATGATCTGATGAAGATGGATACTGTCATTTACAGCCCTACCTATCCTGAATTTATTGACAAACTCAAAGCCAGCACTCAGGAAAATCGCCGGAAAGGGGTTGAAGATTATGAAGCTGGGCGAGAAGAGTTGATTCTACTTCAGGTGGAGAGGGTGCCGGTCGAATGACGAACGCTGATTACGAGAGATTGATGAAAGAGAAAATGCAGGAGATAAAGGAGCATTACGATCACGGTAAGATGACAAAGGAAGAGTATGAGCGGCTTGGCAAGAAATTTGGACAGCTGGTTTCGGGATTGCCACCAGAACGCCGCTTTGAAGTTCTTGCTAGCGCGATGGATTCGGGATTGATTGGAAATCCTGCTCAACTCGACACGGTCATAGCCGAAACTTTAGTTGGCTTCCGTGTCATCCATGACAAACTTGTCAAAGCAGGTCAATGCGATGAGACGAAACAAGCGGAGTTTGATGAGCGACTCGCTGAGTTCACCAAACT
>CAZSNX010000055.1:6773-14974 GCA_964607945.1 uncultured Candidatus Obscuribacterales bacterium | reverse complement strand
CAACCCACTGACTGCGATGCTGAACATGCTCTTCTGCTCGGTGGGAACAGCTTGTCCTGGTCTGTCGAGTATCTGTATGTTAGAAGCTCTGCTGGCGACAGCTTCCAGCAGCTTGATGGAATGCAAGTTGCGTTCGGTGTCCGACAAGATATTCTTAGCGACTTCGGCGGCTCGAGTTAACTCTGTGAGCTTTTGTTCTTCGACCGGCAGTTGGGCCAGAGATTTCTTGATTGATGCTTCTTGCTGGTGCAATGAGGCGATCTTCGTCTCGGCAGCCAAGAGATCCGCTTTCGAATTAACCATGTCTCCAAGCAGCTTCTGTTGCATCGGATCAGTGCCGTATAGCCGTCCAAGATTTGCTCGGCTGTATCCATCCGGTCCGATCAATTGGTTGACCCGCTCGCGCAATGCTTGACGAGACTGTTCAAGCAACTCCTTAACCTGCTGCAAGCGAGGATGCTCTTCTCTAAACTTTGCGCGGTATTCGATCATGCGCACTTCGTTAAGACCAATCGTTGATTGAAGTTGCCTGACCACATCGTCGATTGCCAGTCTTTGAGCTAGAACTGCATCCTCGGGGCGCATCTTAAGCTGACCCTGGAGAAAGCCGATCTTTGCTTGGAGCTCCATGGACACGGTTTGCGTCTTTCGCAGCGAGTCCTCGATATCGGAGAGCATCCTGAGCGTGCTGCCTGACTGTGCAGTGAAGTCCAGCGAGCCGTTAGCATCTTGGAATTTGCGAATCGCGTCCCTGGCCTTAAGGCTGTCCTCTTGAGCCTTCTTGAGTTGTCTCTCCAGGAATAGCCGAGACTGAGTAGCCGAAGAGGAGGATTGCTCGCTGTTTACCTTAATGAAGGCGGTCAAAAGAGCATCGAGTGCCATTTGGCACATTTTTGGTTCTTTGTAGCGAAAGCGCAGCTGAAGAATGTCAGCATTCGGAGCTGCGGCAACAGTAAGTCCCCCTCGCAGGTCTCCTAAGTTTGGGCAGTCGGCTGGCGGTAACTGCTGTTGCAGAACGCTCAACGCTTGCTCGAGCACGATATTGGAGCGGAGCACTTCGCCTGCCGTAGCAATCGGGCTATTGAAGAACGCTGTGAGCGGGGCATATAGGCTGGTCTGGTAGCTCGAAGGCACCATTTCAGCCAGTTTGGGTTGTACCCAAATGCGAGCGGTAGTTTCGAATGCCACCGGTTGGCTCATCGTGTAGATGATTCCGATGACGAACGTGGTGGCACCAATCAAGGCGCCAGTCAAGGCACCAACAATTGAATATTTCGATAAGTTCGAAAGGTTTAAAGCCAATTGCTAATCTAGAAAGTAGGTAGTATTGAATTTGATTGAAGGATACAAAGTCAGCTTATCTCAAAAGCTACAGCAGCCGCAAGTTGTAAGCGGATACTGTTGCTTATTTCTAGCGGCTTGATATGTCATCTCACGCGTGCAAAGAGGCATTGCACGGGGGTCAGTAGAATTCCTTTCTAGTTCTTCGATAGTAAATCTGTTGCTGCTCCCGGTCGGGCTGAGACCGGCTGCGGAGCGATTTTGTTCGCCATCCGAGCTCATTCAGGAAAGCTGTGACGAACTGCGTCAACAATCCGAGCGGTCCGCGCTCGAGGCGTTCGAGTCGTTGGTGCAGCTCGAAATTTTCTCTTTCGAGCTCCGCTAATCGGGATTCCTGCCCCTGCAGATCGGGCATCAATTTAATTTTGTGTTCGCTAGATGCCAGTTCGGCTTCGAGAAAGCCGATGCGGTAACTTGCAGATTCGAGTTGAGATTGGGCTTCTTGCAGTTTTGAAACCAGCTCAATGGCATTTATCCGCTTATGCTCTCCGGCTTCTTCTACCTCGACGACACAGTCCGCCGGCGGAATTTCAACTACTGGAGAACGGCACGTCTCCGGTTCTGGCTCGGGCGCTCTGTCTTTGAGCTTAGGATGAAGCTCGCTCAACGTGCCGGTGCCCATGCTCTTACCGGAGTTCTGCTGACTATAGGCTCGCAAGGAGTTGCTATCAATCAAAACCTGCCCGCGGCTGTCGGACTCGGCAGTTAAAATCCCCAGCTTGATCAAGCCAAGCACAGACCTTCTGTCCAAACCTAACATCTCAGAGGCCAGAGCCAGCGAGATGCCGCCAGCCGATTGTTGCTCTTCAATTGGAGCGGTGAGAAAGGCGAGATGGCGCTGCTCGATGGCTCTGGTTGTAACGCTTTCAGTCTGAGATGTATTGTGTACTTGGGACGAAATTGGCTCGACTGGGAGCTGCTCCTCGTAGAAATAACTCAAGAGTGCCGACGCGTCGAAGCCACCAGCGGCGCCACCGGCACCGTATGGGGTGCCTGAACCCTGAGGTTTCTGGGCTGCCGGGTGAGGGGCGGGTGAGGAATTGCTTTCTCCGCACAGTTTGTCCAGGTTAGACATGGACAGGCGCACAAAATTAGGGTCGCTAATTCTTGCTTGCCGACTCTCCATAGTTCCTCGCCTCAGGTTAAAGTTGCCTGCGAGTATATTATTAGAGTTAGATCAAAATGTCGAGGCTCTATATGTGGTGCGCAGGTAATTGCATGTGACGCCTGGCGTCTCCGAATATGCCGAACTAGCCGTTTAGTCCCTGCCGAATTAGCGCGTAGTAATTGCTGCCTGACAAAATCTTCCCTCGGGGGATGGCCATGCCCCGGCGGCGTTCGATGCTGGCAGTCCCGACAAACCGCTCCACTTCCCCTGCCGGCACCGAGCTGCGCGTGTCTTTGAGTTGAGGGAGTCGCTTGTCTTCAAAACTTTCCGGTCTTCTTGCGACCGCGTGCGCGGAAAGTGTTGCGGAGAGTTTTCTATATCTCAGTAGCCGGCCTTCCAGGTAGCCGATGCGATAGGAGGCAGCGCGTAGCTTGCGATAGGCATCGAGCAGCTTTGCCAATACTTCTTGGGCGTCGGCCGAGATTTCAAACTCCAGATTGGAGTTTACTGAGGCAGGCTCTACGAAGAATTGGGAAAACCCATCCTCGTCCGCTTGACTAGTAGATCTTTGCAGTTGATCCATAGAAAGGGTGCTCCATTTCCTTCCGTATTATCGTTCTTGTGAATTGAATTGTCGAGCCTCTATCGGCGGTGGCTCATTCACCGGAGCTATGCCCGGTCGTCAGAAAAACAAGTTCTTGGCGATACCTTTCCACTTCCGGATCGCCAGGATAAAGTCTGGTTGCGCTATCCAGAGCGTCTATCGCTGCCGCTAAATTCTTCTGCTCGATGGACTCTTTGAGTCGTTCGAGCGGATCTTTCAGTGATGATTGCCTCTTGCTCTGTTCGTCATGCCTTGCCGGCTCCGATGACGTGGCTGTCAGCAGCCTGGCGGTTGTCGAGAGCAACGCTTGCTGCAGTAGTAGAGAAGAAGTCGGGCTTACTGGAAGCACGGCGGACGCTTGATTAGATGCGGGCGCTCGTTGGGCCGCGACTCTTAGTGCATTCGATGGTATCTTCAGCGGTTCCAGTGCTCGCACGGTTATCTCGCTGCCGGCCGGCAATCTGACCGGCGGCCCTTTAAAAATGAGCGGTTCGAACAAGCTTAACCCCGATCCGTACCAGGCGCCCTTGGCCGCTCCCTGCAGATATCTCCCATTATCTGCCAGTAAGGCTCCAAGGATGGTTCCAGCACCGGCGGTAATGGCAAGACTCAAGCCACCACTGCCGATGGCGAGTGGAATGGCAATCCGGCTTGATGCCGTAAGAAGGTGATTGAGTTGCTGTTTGCGGCTGATTTTTGAGTTTGCTTTCAAGGGGTGAATACGTCCGTCTCTGCTAATTGGTGCAAAGTCAAGATCGAGGCGCCCTTCCGGTGTGTCGCATTGATAAAAGTGGATTGCCAGATTTCCCTCCTTTCTCATGCGTCCGTTCTCTTGAAGACCTTCAATCGTGCCGTATAGTTTGGTGCCGATTGGAAGTAGGGTGCCGAGCTGACCGGGAATGTTTTCGTTGACGACGGCGGTAACACTATCTCCCGGGAGGTTGAACAATGAGCTGAGGGGCGTCAGAAGTCTCACTTTGAACGGGGCTGCGCTAATCTCTACCGGTGCGCTGCTAGTCTTTCCAATCGAACCGCCGTTCATTATGAACTCGTTGACAGTTATGGAAGCTGCTTGAGCGGGAGCTGGTGCCAGGTATGAGATTGGTTCCGGTGCTGGTTCACAGCCTGGCTTCGCAATAGATGCAAGCGGCTCGATCATTGCAGCGAAGAGAGCTGCCCAGGCCAGTGCCAGCATTTGAGCCTTGCGTTTCGTATTGTAGATTTCCTCTTGCTCGTCAAGCCTCGACGCAGATCGGAAGCGCTGATCTGTCCTGTAGGGGCGGCTCTTGTAGACGCCCGCTCCGTAGCTTTCTGGCTGCGTCAGGGCGGCTGCCAGAGCCGCCCCTACAAACGCAACATAATTGCCTTTCCGGGTCGCTGGCATGGCGAATAAGCGGGAATCGTCCTTCATTCAATCCATCTTTTATTGTGAACCGTTGTAATTAGGGATTGTCGCACTTTCAAGCAGGCGCGCAAGACTGCGGAGTTATTGCGTGGCATCCCAAATAGTTGGGGATTGCGTAATCTCAGACCGGCGCACACCGATTGTGGAGATACGCACTGGCGTTCCTGAAGAGGATGGGATACCAGTGCATACTCCTGGCACCAATGTGTAACGATCAAGGAGATACGCCTGAACTGGCAGAGCTTGTAGTCGGGGTTGTAACCGGGATAGCGGTGGAAGTGCCGCTGCCATTGCCATTGCCGCTCTGGCTGACTGCATTGCCAAGGAAGATAGCATAAGTAATCAGGCCGATGGCGAACATGAAGTAGACAGTTTGTTGATAGAGCGTTCCTGCGCCCTTCTTCATTAGTGAGTCATGTACGACTACGAGGTCACCAGGTTTCAAATGTGTTCTTGCTACGGAGTCCGGATCGCGAATGCCTCGCTTAACCGAGATCTTTCGCGTAGTTACTGTGCCGTCTCGGTTAATCCGGCTCAGCAACACCCAGCTTCTTGTAGCGGTATTGGTGAAACCACCAGCCCTGGCTATTAGCGAAATGATATCGTCCGACGGGTCCATTTCAAAGAAGCCGGGAGACCTAACTGCGCCCCAGATGCGTACTCTTCTTCGTTGATTGGCTGCCAGTCCCAGGCTGTCTGCGTCGAAGTCGCTGCCGCCCTTGGGTACGTAAAGAACA
The DNA here is from genome assembly GCA_964607945.1 of uncultured Candidatus Obscuribacterales bacterium. GTDB lineage: Bacteria > Cyanobacteriota > Vampirovibrionia > Obscuribacterales > Obscuribacteraceae > JAGVKB01. The sequence goes on along the minus strand of CAZSNX010000055.1, from coordinate 9,779 downwards.
TCTCCTGACTGAAGTGGAATGTCTTGTGAAATATCACCGTTTACCAAAAGCTGCCAGAGATTGGAGCGAATCGGCTCTTTCCCCCCTAGCCGCGAGATCCTCAGATTGCGAATATCGGCGCTCTCCTTGATACCGCCAGCTCTTTGAAGAGCATTTACCACCGTCAGATTGGCACCGGCGGAGATCACATTTTCTGAGTTGGTGAGACCGCCGGCTTCGTTAGTGTAAAGTCCGGGCTTCAATACTTCGCCAAGAATGTAAACCATGTTTGGCCGAACTTTAACAACTGTGATTTCAATATCCGGCTTGATAATGTAAGCTGCGGCGCGCTTGTTTACGCTTTCGGTCAATTCTTGCAGCGTCAGCCCTGCAGCTTTTACCAGTCCGACCGGGTGAATGTCTATTGTTCCGTCGGGAAGAATCGGTGCGACCGGCTGCAGTACAGGTTGGGGAGTGTCCGAACTGGAGTAGTCCGCGATGGTCAAATGGTCGCCAGGCCCGAGCACGTAGCTGGAGTCGACGGCTGGTATCCACTTGAGTTTGGGCAATTCAGGGCTTGAAAAGGTTGGAGCAGGTGGTGGCACTGGACCCTCGAGCGCCGGTGCATCCGCAGGTGGTGGCGGCACGAGCTCCATCGGCGGTGCTGCCTTCAGTTCGCCTTGTGTCGGGGGGCGCTGGACAAGGGCGTCAGCCGCGCCCCGGTTGTCAGTGGGAGGCTCGGCGGAAGGACTGGCGGCATAGACTGGCAGGACCGAGTTGGCAAGAAAAGTAAGTCCGCACAAAAAGGCGGCTCGTAATTTCCTCGGAAATGTAGACTTTTTTCCTGTCATCTCCACGCACAATTCTATCCCACAGTCACAATATAAGCTTCTGATCTGCAAGTCAATATGTGGTGCGCTGGTGATACCAGATAAATTTCAAAGTTTGGCAGACGTCTTGCAGCTATGGCATTGCTAGAAGCCTGGTGCACAGCATAGGCTTGATGAAAGCCGTGGGTTGTCCTTTAGCGCCTTAGCAGCAATACCAAAAACAGCAACTCCGCTATGCCACCGCATATAGCGGCGACGCAGACAAGCCTGCACATGAAGATGGTGGCATGCAGAACCTTCAAGTCAAGAACCATTGAGAGCTCGTTTTCATAATGGTGGTTCCAGTCAAAACGCTCTTGGTAGACTAATGGATGAACACGGTAGATCTGTTCAAGCCCTGTCAATCCCGGCCGCACCTTCGGATGAAATCCCGGATGCTGTTCGGAATACCCTAGTTCCTTGCAGACGTATTCTGATTCTTCCACTGAAAGTGGGCGTGGACCAATCAAGCTCATATCTCCACGCAGGATGTTCCAGAGTTGAAGCAGCTCGTCGATTTTTTTCTCTCGCAGGACGTTGCCGAGTCTAGTAACTCTTGGATCGCTTTTGTCCGTCTTGAAGCCATGTTTGTCAGCGCCGACATACATGGTTCTAATTTTGAAAATGTTGAAGGGCTTTCCGTTCTTGCCAATTCGACTCTGGAAGAAGATTGGAGAACCAGGTGATTCGAGCGCGATCAGCGTTGCGGCCAGGATTATCACCGGCAGGCAGATAATCAGAGCAATTGCCGATCCGATGATGTCTACGAAGCGCTTTACATATAGACGATAAAAGTCGCGAAAAGCTACGCCGCCGGCAAGCGGTCTGAATGGCAATGGGCGTTGTACATCTTTCGGACTAGCCGACAAACTGATGCCTCGCTACTTAGGTTACCTAACAATAATTATTCCCTGTTTCCGGTTTTCGTTGCCACCCATTTGGGGTACCGCCGGTTGTCATCTAGCCAAAATGGTGGATGGCTGTGCATATATATTGTAGGAAGCTGAAATTAGAGAAGCGACCAATTAGCTGGTGGTATCCTTTTCGAGCAGGCTCCGTGGAGTAGCTAATGGAGCTTGCCGGAATCTATTTTTGGGGGAATCCACAATGAAGCAAGCTGTCATATTGGCAGGCGGTAAGGGGGAACGTCTGAGACCGTTCACCGAAGATCGCCCGAAGGCGATGATCGAGGTGCTTGGCAATCCAATCATGTCCTATCAACTGCATTGGCTTCGTTCGTATGGATATACCCGTCTGGTCATAGCTTGCGGTTATCGGCATGAAATCATCGAAAGTTTCTTTGGTGATGGCTCAAAGTGGCAGATGGACATTAGTTATGAGATCGAGACCGAACCCTTGGGACGTGGCGGTGCATTGAAGAGGGCTCTCAAACGCCTTGGAGCATTTAGCGAGCCGGTTCTGGCGATCAACGGTGACGGCATCACCAATCTGGACATCAACGATCTGCTCAAACAACACCAACGCTATAACCCGGTCGCGACATTAGTCACCGTACCGTTGCGTAGCCCATATGGAATTGTCGATATACAAGATGACGACACTGTGATCGGCTTCCGAGAGAAGCCTGAATTACCTTTTGGGGTCAACGCCGGCATCTATATGCTTGACCAGAAAATCGTGGATTTATTGCCAGATAAGGGCGATCACGAAGAGCTGACCTTTCCGAAGCTGGCGCAAGACGAGAAGTTGAAAGCTTATCGATCCAAAGCCTTCTGGCGTTCGGTTGATACCGCCAAGGATCTGACAGAATTGCGCGGAGAGCTCGAAAAGATGTTCTTAAGCTCCTTCTTCAGCGCAGTTGCGGGTTAGCTTGGTTTGGTTGGAATCATTGTAGGAAAGGCTCTGGCAGCCGCCCACTTTGTTGATACCCGGACCATCAACCTACCTTGAAACTGGGATTAACCCCAGGGCGAGTTCCGGCTTACTTCTGCCGACAGGGCGCTTGCCATCCGTCATGCTCAGGTCATTGAGTACCGAGCAGCGGAGTGGAGATGATGCTTAAGAAGTTAATTGCCGGCGTATCAGTAGCCAGTGTTTTTGTAGGGGGAGTAATGGCAATGCCTGGCGCTGTTGCCGCAGGCGATCGCAGCGAGCGCCCGCGCATGGACTTGGCGTTTTGCATCGATACGACTTCCTC
>CAZSNX010000055.1:0-6763 GCA_964607945.1 uncultured Candidatus Obscuribacterales bacterium | reverse complement strand
GGGGGAGATCGATCTGGTCAAAGCTAAAGTGAAAGAGCTTGTTGCCAAGTTGGGCTCAGGCAAGCCCGCTCCGCAGATCCGCGTCGGACTGGTTGCTTATCGCGATCGTGGAGACGAATACGTGACCAAAATCTTCCCGTTTAGTGATGATATAGACAAGGTGGTCAAGGCCATCTCCTCTTTGCAGGCGCAGGGCGGCGGAGATGGCCCGGAAGCGGTCAATCAGGGGCTGCATTCAGTTGTGCATGACCTGAAGTGGGATGAGAGCAAGAAGGCTGCGAAGCTTGTCTTTTTGATCGGTGATGCCGGTCCGCATCATTACTCGGGGGACTATGATTGGCGCAAGGAATGCAAGGAGGCGATTTCGCAAGGCATCCAGATAAATGCGATTGGTTGCAATGGGCTGGAATCATATCCCGCCGGGCAAGGTGTTGATGTTTTTCAAGGAATTGCAAAACTCACTGACGGAAAGTATGAAACCCTGGCTTATCACCATGAGGTAACAACCGCTGATGGGCGAAAGGAGACTTTCATCAGCTCGGCTGGTGCGCTCTATAAAGTTCGCTCAGCAGACAAGGATGCCTGGCGAGCCGGAGCCGCGACACTGGCAGCAGGTGGAAAGGCTGAGATAGTCGCTGCGCCTGTCGCAGCAGCAAAGCCCAAGGCGTCATTCTTGAGTGCACCGGTTATGAGTATGTCAGCTGCACCGATGCCGCTTTCATCACCTGGGTTCGGTGGCGGCATTTCGGCTCGTGCTGACCTGCGATCGGCCTCTAGGGCAGCAATGCCGGTCACAAGAGGCGATAGCAATCTGGCTGATGTCCTGCTCGATGGTGCAAGAGAGGCTGCAAAGAAAAGGACCGGCGTCGAGTTCGGAAAGTAGGTCTGAGAATTTACTTCAGGAGCGTGTGAGTGCCTATTGCAACGGGCGCTCTCACGCTCTTGTTATGCTATTCGTCATCGTCGTCGTCGCTCCACCAGCGGTCCGACTCGGGCTCGCCGGTTGACGTGCAGGCAAAGCATGCGGCAGCCTTGCGATCTAGTTTTGATTGCGCCTGATTGCCTGAATGTTCGTGCGCCTCCGCGCGTCTCCAATGCGCATAGGCAAACAATTGTGTCTGCCATTCGCCCATCGGCTCGTCGTCAAATCCTTGTTCTTTGTAAAACATCCTGATTTCATTTACTTCCGCCTCGATCGCTGAAATGGCTGAAGTAAAATCGGCGATTGCTTCGGGGTATTTATTTGTGCTCAGGAAGCAGGCTCCGCGATGATACAAATCACTGCTGTACCAGATGCCGTTTGGATTATTCTTGATTGATTTGTTCAAATCCTCCAGGGCCTCGGCATACTGCCCAAGCCTGTAAAAACAGCGTCCGCGCAGCGAGCGATAGTCGTGCATGTCAGGAACTAAGGCGATTGCTTTATTGAGCTCACCAACGGCTTGATCGAATACTTTATCTGCGACAAGCTGCTGTGCCGCATTGTAGTGGCTGGTTGCTTTCTGCAATTCTGGCGGCTGGTTTGGTGAAACCATCTGCTTTCTCGTGATGCAAAGTGGCTTGAGACGGCAAGCAAATTGTATCAGGTAGCTACTAATGGGTAAAAGGAGTGACATCGCTCGAGCAAGCATCCCACGGCTGCGAGCCTTGTCCTGGCATCCACCGCCAGTGAAATTAGTAGTGCCGATGAGTTCAACTGATTATCTGCGCAATGCAAGATCTACACACACCGGAAGATGATCGGAGCCGATGTTTGGCCCGGTGAAGCGATTCACAACAGTCAACTCACGGCTAACAAGGCAGTGATCGATTGGTATCGCTAGTAGTGGCATCTGGGTCGGCCATGTCGGTTGAATTCCTCTGCCTTCGCGAGAATCGGTTAGCTCGGCCGAAGTCATAAATCTGCGAAATCCTCTCGTCCACGAGGTCGAGTTGAAATCTCCTACAACTATGAAGTTTGCAGGGAATTCTTTTCGTAATTCAGTCAGCTCTGAGTACTCACGGTCCTGGCGTTCAAATGTGGCGTTGTCGAGCGGTGACGTGAGGTGGACCACCATCACTGTGATCGGTGTTCCTTTCCAATCCAGCTTCGCAACCACGTACTGTCGATTGGAGGTTTTGAAAATCGGTGCTTCCGCCGATTTGACCGGAAGCTTGCTGAACAGAAGAATCTCGGCGGTTTTGGTTTGAGGAGCCTGGTGATATCCGTAGTTAGGCAGCACTGTCGAAAGTATTGTTGACCACCGTTCGTTCATTTCTTCGACGGCAATAAGATCTGGTTTTACCTGGCGAATGCAATCGAAGGCTGAGCTGTAATTGTTGTTTTTGGTCCAAACGTTCATTTGCAAGAGTCTGATATGTGCTTGGTCTGCCGGTGGTTGCAGAAATAGATTCGGATTTAGACAAAGTAAGGGACAGACTTGAATTAGGTTGATTGACGCTAGAGCCAGAGCGCAGAGCCGGAGTCGCCTGTGACCCGTAAACTGTAAGATGAGGTAAGCGCCGACCTGGATGAATAGATATTGCATTTGAAAATGGCCGGCCAGATTAAATGTCCAATGAGGGCGACCTACAAGCGCAATCACGGTTAACATGCAGCTTGACAGGAAGGCCAAGAGGCCAACCCCAACAAGTAAGCCACTGACAAGCGGATTTTGCAGCAACCGGCGAAATGAGTTCATTTGAAATTGGGCGATCTGTTCTTTCTATACTTTCGCAGATTCTAGTCTGCTTCCATCTCGTTACGCAGTCGCTCCAGTTGCTGATTTTCCATTACTGCACCAACTGAATTTTTCATGGCTGCACCTAAAAAATTAGACGAGTAATGGACGTCAAGAGTTCATTTTATTGCCAGTATAACAGCAGCAGTGTGCGCCGGCATGCCGAGGTATGGCGAGTGGCTGGACTGCGCGGTGTGTGGAGCTTGGGTGATTCCGGCTGCTTCTCTCGCCAGTATTTGATAAGTGGTATTGAGAAGTAGGCAGTCATGAATAAGCTAAGAAATGTCTTCAGTCCGGCGATGCGATTTTGCGCCAAAATGTATCAGGAACTTAGCCCATCGTGCTTAATGCCGGGACATGGGGGTGCTTGAGATGCAATTTGAATTGCGCTCGAAATCAGGACTTCTATCGTACTTTGATCTTTGGACGCGCAAGAAGGGCGACGACTATTTCCGCCGCGGCAAGGTTTTGAGCTGTTCTCGCGTAAATCGACGCCAAATTACTGGAAGAGTTTCCGGCTCCGGAGCCAAGGTTTACAAGGTAACTGTCCACTTTGATGCTGCTGGTGCGAAAGTGGTCGACACTGAATGTTCTTGCCCAATGATTGCTGACTGCAAGCATACTGTCGCATTGCTGCTGGAAGACATGGGGACGGAGAAATCAAACCAGATTGAGCACGGCATCGGCTTTGAACTTGAGGAAGATGCTGAAGACCGAAGACTTCTAAACACTGGCAACCTCGAGAGTGAAGATGAAAGTGATGAGGAAATTCGTTGGCCGGGTGACTTTTCCAGGACTGGTTCGCAAAAGTATTCTGCGCCGAGATCGGCGAAACGACCGGGAGTCGCAAGGGGCGAGCAGGAACTAATCAAGCCACTCAAGGAACCCAGGCAAACTAACAAGAGCTTAAGGTCACAATTTTCACCATCAGGAGATTCGACTCTAGAAGCTTCCTCAATTACTTTATCGCCGCAGCAAACAGCAGGACTTGATGTTTCGAAAGGCAGCCAGAGCAGTCGAGATTTTTCTGAGCGAGAGCCTTCGAGTCCTAAATTGCTGGCTCCTCCAAAGGACATCGTTATAGACTTGCGGCGAGTGTCCAACCTTTATCAGGGGTTGGTGTCGCGCGCTGATGATTCCAAACCCAGCGGTACGCTGCGCAATTCGTCCTATCAGGCAAAATCTCAAATTGTCTATGTCTTGAAATCCGAAAGCTGGTCTACTCATCCTCACATCGATCTATCCCGGATGTCACTTCGGAAAGATGGCTCATATGGTGCTGAAAGCCCGTACAGACTTGAGTTGCTGGAGAGAAATCCGCCAGCTTTTGCGCTGCCGGAGGACTTGAGGATAGCTCAACTCTGGCAAACTGTTTCTGGTTCTTACGACTATTGGTCTCACTTGCGTGAAGAAATTACTGACCCGCAACTACTGGCGGTGCTTCTCACCAGAATGATCAGCACCGGTCGCAGCTATTGCGACTCTCCGTATAATCCCGCTCTGACGCTTGGCTCGGTTCTGCCAGGGCAGCTTTCCTGGCATCGATTGTCCAGCGGTGATCTTCGGTTGGTTGTTGTGGCTAAGGATGGTGAACAGACGCATGATTGCTTGCGCTGGCGCTTTCCATGGTATGTGGATCGTCAATCTTGGCGTTGTGGTCCGGTTGACATTGATGTTCCTGCTGATGTGTTAGACAAGCTCCTTTCGATGCGTGCAGTCACTGAAAGTGAGGCAGCAAGCCTTCCACCGCTCCTGGCTGAGCTGGGATTGGATAGTCTGGTGCCACCACCGCCGAGTCAAAAGGCTGTAATTGTAAGGCGTGTTAAGCCGATTCCAACTCTGGTGGTAGAAGGCTCTATAGCTAAGGCGCCGTTGCTGCAATCAGATGGTACGACTGTTCTGCCTGGACGAACAGTCAGGACTGCAGTGCTGTCTAGTAAGTTCGAGCATCCGGATAATTATGCTTTTATAGATCAAGATGGTCGAACTATTCTGGAGAGACATGACCTTACTGCCGATCTGGCGTTTGGTAAGCGTTTGCAAGAATTCGGGCTGGCAGAAGTACCCTCGATAAATTTCGTTGGTGGTGGAATTTCGAAGCGGCATTTCATTGCTAAGCATCGCGATTCATGGCTCGATTTCGGAGTCGATCAACTTAATGCCTTGCGTGCCGAAGGTTGGAATATCTCGTCTGAAGCAGACCTTGCAATGTGGCCGGCTGATGTGTCTGAGTCAGACTTTCAGTTCGACGTGGAAGACGGTGGACAATGGTGGTTTTCGCTATCGCTCAACGTCGAAGTTAACGGCAAGAAAATGCCGTTGTTTCCAATCTTGATATCGGCAATTAGGTCGTTGCCGGCCGATATTGATTTTGCTGAAGCGGTGGATTCTCTTAATCGAAACGGGAAGTTCGTTACAGTAATTTCCGATGGCAGTCTGGTAAGTTTTCCGTTCGAGCGGATCAAGTCTATTCTGCTGGCTGTTCAAGAGTTGATCCATCCAGGCAACGATTTCACGGAATTGAAGTTGTCGGTGCTTCATGCAGCGCAACTGCTGCAAAATGGTGGATTCGCCGACTCGCGTTGGCTTGGAGCCGAAAGAATCTTGCAGTTGGTCGAGCGCTTGACCTATGCCCGGGCTGTCGAGGAAGTAGCGCCTTCTAAGTCTTTCAAAGCGCAACTCAGACCGTATCAACAGGGCGGACTAAACTGGTTGCAGTTTCTGGCGCGGCAAGAATTCGGCGGCATACTGGCTGATGATATGGGGCTTGGAAAGACTGTGCAGTTGCTCGCTCACATCTGTGTCGAAAAACATAGCAAGCAGTTAAGAGCTCCATTTCTTGTGATTTGCCCGACAAGTGTTCTGCCAAACTGGCTCGCGGAGATTGCAAAATTTGCACCACATCTGAAAGTGATTTCCTTTCATGGATTGGAGAGGAAGGCTTATCTGAAAGAATGCAAGAAAGCTGATGTCGTGGTCACAACCTACCCGATTTTGGTGAGGGATTTAGACAGTCTGAAGCGGATAGACTGGCATGGCATCGCGCTCGATGAAGCGCAGGCGATCAAGAATGCCGGCACGCAGGTCGCGCAGGCGGCCAGGAAGCTCAAGGCCAACCACCGCTTTTGTTTGACCGGCACTCCGATTGAGAACCATCTGGGAGAGCTGTGGTCGCAGTTTAATTTCTTGATGCCAGGTTTGTTGGGGGATAACTCCACATTCAATCGTTGCATTCGCAATCCGATCGAGAAGGAAGGAAATCGTCGTTTGAAGTCTGCTCTGTCGTCGAGAATTCGGCCGTTCTTGCTGCGTCGCACCAAGCAGGAGGTTGCTGCCGATCTACCGGAAAAGACTGTCATTACGACATTTGTAGAACTGGAAGGCGGGCAGCGTGAGCTGTACGAGACAGTGCGGCTGGCCTCTACTAAGCAGGTGCGTGATGAGATTGCCAGCAAGGGCTTCAGGCAGAGTCAGATAATGATTCTTGATGCTTTGTTGAAGCTACGCCAATCTTGCTGCGATCCTCGATTGGTGAAATTGTCCGCGGCGCGCAAGGTTGGCGAGAGCGCTAAGTTGAAGCAGCTGATTGAGATGCTGCAAGAGCTGACAGAGGAAGGTCGCCGAATCATTGTATTCTCGCAATTTACAAGCATGCTTGATCTAATCGCCGATGAACTGAAGAAGTGTAAGGTCGACTTTGTAGAGTTGCGTGGTGACACTAAAGATAGAAAGACGCCGGTAGAGCGATTTCAGGGTGGCGCGGTGCCTGTTTTTCTGATTAGTCTGAAAGCTGGTGGCACCGGACTCAATCTGACCGCCGCAGATGTCGTAATACACTATGACCCCTGGTGGAATCCAGCAGTCGAAGACCAAGCCACCGACCGCGCGCACAGAATAGGTCAGTCCAAGAAAGTCTTTGTCTATAAACTAATTGCGCAAGGAACAATCGAGCAGCGAATGCTTGAGCTGCAGGAGCGCAAGCGCATTATTGCAAGCTCAATCTATGACGAAAGCGGCGGCGTCACGCCTTCGTTCAGCGAGGC
>CAZSNX010000054.1:7428-15003 GCA_964607945.1 uncultured Candidatus Obscuribacterales bacterium | reverse complement strand
ACGCCGACGTCACACGACGGCTGAACTTGCGCAATCCCGAGGAGCTGGAGGAGCAAGGAGTCGACCTCCACGCGCTGGCCTCAGGGCTGGAGAACGGGTTGAGCGCTCAGGCGTTTGCCAAGGCGCTTCACAATGGACTTGATGTGGGACTCTTCTTCCAGGCGGTGCAGCGCGGTCAGGTCGATGTCGAGCTGGCCAACGCCGACTTGCTCGCCCGAGACGATGACGAGACGTTTGCCAGGTTCAATGAGGGGTTGTCGCATCTGAGCGATCTCTTCTTTGAAAGCCCGAGGCACCGCCGGTGGATGCAACTGGTTCGTCCCCGCCGTCAGGTGTCCTAACGAGTCAGGCGCCGGTTGCGGCACTCGATTTCGTGTGTTGTGTCAAGGGAAAGATCCGGGTATAAGCCGCCCGGATCTTTCCCCTTTTGTGCTCTGGACATCCAAGCATGTCAATTGGACAGGTAATCGAGCGATTCTAACTTTTGTGCAGAAGGTGCACGACATTGGCGCTCCATTGCTTTTGTTTGAAATTGACAATACTATAACAGGGAGTAAAAAATCTCAAAAGAGAGGAAGTGAATGTTGTAACGCAGAGCTATTCGGTGCGTTGCTTGCAGGAGACTAACTCTGTAACAGTGCTGTTACGCAAAGCGCTCATAGTTTCTATCGTGGAGGTGAACCATGAAAAACAAGCATTTGGACTGCCAACAGATTGACTGTGCTGCTGACCCATCAAATTTGGACGTGAGTGTGCTGGTGCCTGAAGAGTGGCTGTATTCGGACAGGGCGAAGGAACTCAGCACAAGAAGTAATTACAAATCATTGGACACGACAGAATTCGGCCACTTGCAGATAGACAACTATCGCTGTCCGTTCAAACCGTTCGACCTGAGCAGTGAAAAGATAATCGATATAGCAGAAGTCGACAAAATCATCGGAACCTGGCAAAAGGAACAATATGAAAATCTCGGCATAAAGCGTATAAGACTGACCTCTGATGGGGTGACTTTCGAATTGAATGAACCCAAAACGCAGAGAATCAGCTGGGCTTCGACTCTTTCTTTCGGAGAGACTTTCTCATTCAAGTTTCAAGGAAACGAGAAATGTTGGACATTGTACGATATCAGCGGACTCAAGCTCAATGACTCAAGCGTCACGAAAATGGACGCCGACTCCGAGAAGCTTACATTCTGGATGGGTGGCGAGTCTTCGGAGTTCGGCTCAACTCACGCGCAATACATCAAGGATTTGCTTGACCCGCTCATGAAAGCAGATCTGCGCAAGTAAATTCGGCAAGGGCGAAAGTTGTCGACTGTCACGAACAACGCTCTCGCCCTGGCCGCGATGATCGATCAATGCTGGTTAGTAACGCTTCCAGCTCCCCTTGCAGATCTGATCGAACGTGTCGTCGATCTCCTGACAGATAAAGAGCGCTTCATTCGTGAGGCTCTCGCGAGTGTAGTTGTCGATGGACCACAGCCGGCCTGCCACGCTGAACCAGGAGTCCATCATTGCGCAGGCTGAATCCTCTCCGTTCCACAAGTACGACAGCCACACCGGCAGGAACAGGACGCCTGCACCAAGTACCAAGAGCGCGCAGAACAGTGCGAGGCAGCAGATCGCAAGCACGGTCGGAGCGATCAGGACTGACAGCACGAATGCGGCAAGATCCGAAACCTGGTGCGACAAGGCGATGCTGATCAGGTAGTAAGTACCCACGATCGCCAGCACCTGAACGACAAGTGCAGCGATCATGCGAAGAATGGGATGGGACACAGTTGACTCCTTCGTGAGATCCGTGGACAAGGAGAGGATCGAGTATCTACTCAATCCTCTCCGACTAGCTGCCGGCATCAACCGCTGCCACCATGGCAGCGGCAGCACTTAGCAGCCGACCAGTTCCCAGGGGCGCCAATCGTCATAGTTTTGCGCGGCGGTGGTCTCCTGGCAGATGGCGTCGCCATCAGCAGAGCCGCTGTGGCTTCCCTCTGCCGGCGGCTGCCGGTGCGACTCTTGAACCGTTTCACCGCTTCTGGGTTGGGCGGCATCCCGGTTGAGACCGCGCACGATCGCCGTCGACAGGTCATCTGCCATGCGCCACGAGACAGGCACGCAGAGGCAGACATTCACCCGCTCGTCGAGCGAGTAAAGGAAGAGCTCCCGCGTCAGTGACCGCCACTCGAAGGTGAACGGCACCTGATCACCGTCCTTTGGACTGCCTCGAAAGATGGAGGTCATGTACTGGCCGTTCTCGTGCTGCAGCCGCTCCTCCGACAGGTTGAAACAGCAGTTGTTCAGGAGCCGAAGAAGGCTTACCAGATTGAGCACCGCCTCGTGAACCACGACTGCATTGAGCTCGCTCGATTGCATGATGGGTAGTTCTCCTTGCATGGGTACGAAACTGCCCAGGGTTCTGTTCGAAACGAACCGAATCTATCAGTCGACCACTTGCCTTGTGCGGCACTACACCAACAAGATAGTGAAATCCTGCTGATGCAGTCAGTGTGATTCTTGTCGCTGCAATTGTTCAGTGGATAGCAGTCTGGTCGTCGACGCTCAGAACCCTGATGGAAATCTGGTATCAGAGTGCGCCTTTTCTACCGCCCGTGGCAAGGGTTAAGCTTCGCAGTTCATTCTGAACTTTGTTTGCAGTCCGGAACCTGCATGACCTCTTGGTTTGATAGTGGCAGGTAGCCTACCTGTTAATACTGTTGTCCGACACGATGCGAATTGGCACGCTGCTTAAACAGGCGGTTCATACGAAAGAAATAGACCGAGCACTCAATATGCTAGCTCGCGTATCGTGAATTCCCCGGACTCCATACACAGACACAGCCTGTTTTCAACCTCTACGACCAAATCAAGGTTTTCGTCTCAGACCGAGTTTGCTGAAGCTAACTTTCTCTGTTCGGGTCCTGTTACAAAACACCAATAAAGTTGTGCAAACAAACTAAGGAGGAGTAACGCTATGGACAGTATCGCCAGATTCGCACAAGAGGCTTCAGAAACTGCTGCAGCCGCCGCTATGACCGCTGCCGATGCGGTGAACGAAGCCGCCTGTTCGCTCCGTACTGAAATCTTTGCTTACAATATGAATGCCTCGACGTTGGTGTCTCATCCCGAACGCTGCTCCTATGATCTGGCAAGCGCAATCGCTCACGGCAATGACAACGACCGAATGTTGCGTTCCGCCATAAGTGCGATCCCGCCGGGGCAAGAAAGGAAAACAGTGGAGCAGACAAATAGAGTGCTCGCCGCGCTAATGCCAAACTGCCGCCTCGAAATGTCTGTAGACGGTAAGTCGATAACAGTTCATGATCCCGAGCTACCCGATTACAAAGTAGATCTAAAGACGGGGAAAAAACTGGATCTTCAGCTTTCGCGCTTGGAAGAAACTTTCGTTGGCGCAAAAGCCGTACTCGAAGGTGACTCCATCGAGCTAGGTGCAGCATTTCGCAGGCACTTTATTCACTCAAAGGCTCATCCGTCCCAACTAGTCGAAAATATTAACAAGGAGCTTGAGGGAACCTCTCTCTCTTTGAGGCTGTCAAAGGACGGAAAGAGAGTCATTGTAGAAGACAAAGCTGACCGTAGTCGCTCGTTTGAAGTGGCAATATCGACAGGAGAGACTGGCAAATGCGGTCACCTAGACGGTCTTGAACTGGCCAACTTGGTTAGGCAGGCTCTAGTCAATGGTAAGCGTGATGAGCTGACCCATTTGGATCGAGCTATAGAGAGCGTGCAGGCACTTCCAATGGAAGAAAAAATGATGGCCATCCTGACCGCAAATCGCCAACTCGCCAACACTCCATACCAGATTCAAATCGTCGAAGGCGGTGTAGTAAAGCTTCTTCAAGAAGTCCCAGCTTCTCAAAGGCGTGAATTTCCAACCCCACGGCAACTGCATGCACCGGATGCACACCAACTCCCACGCATTGATGAAGCACCACAAATGCCGGAAAGACAGCAGCCTCAACAAGCAGTTCGCGAACCGCATCCAGTAAATGAATCAAGTGAACAACCGCAACCACAAGCAAAACGGGAGCAGCAAGAACCGCAAGCTCAATTTGAGGCAGAATCACATCCAGCCCAGGCTGATACATTTACTTCATTGCAGCTTCTCCGGTCGATGGAGTTCTATCACCGTGCTATTGACGAAATGAACGATCTCGTGGGTAACGAAAGGGAGATTCTATTGAAGATCCTCACGGGATTCATAGCCGGAGACGAAGAAACCATAAACGCTGCAGTCAACTGTTTAGACAGCCCGGAATCTCGCTTGAGTTGCCTTCGTGCATTCGATCGTCTTCTCAAGAAATGTGGCATCAAATACACACCGGCAAGTACATTCTCCGAGGTTCGAAACGAGTTGATAGCAAACGCTTTGACACCGCCAACTTCTACATTGCCCACCGAAACCATGCCGGAAGACGATCGAAAAGAACAGCAAACTGCTGAAACTGTTCGCGAAGAAGAAGGTGCTGAAGCCGATAAGGCAGAAGAAACTTTAGCCGCAATGGACGCCAGCGCCAGAAGCACAGCCGAGACTCTGGCACTCACGATTAAGCAAGCGCTTGAAGATGGAAATGAGTATGTGATCTGTTCGATACTTAGACTGGCCTCCAGCCTTTCCAAGAAATACACCCAAGAAAAGTTCGTACAGTTAGACGGGGGTGACAAGTCCCTCAAACAGGCGCTGGAATCGCGTGGATTTGAGGAGGCAGCCCGGTTGCTCGAAGAATAGGGCGAAAACTAGTCCTGCGTCATCAACGGAATAGCAAACCGTAACTTGCGTCCCACACCACTTTTGGGCTCAATGTAAAAGGCTTGCTTGCTCGCTGGGCTGACAGCAGTGAGTTTGCGACCAGCGAGATCATGTTACCGTCATGTAACAACACGAACGTAAACTGATATTCGAAGGCGGGCGAAAGAGCGTGATAAGAGCGAGCTTAAGCCAATTGGTGCCCTAAAGAAACTATTGAGATTGAGGAGATATCGCCATGAACGAGAAAGAGATAGCGCAAAAGGCTGAGGAGCTTACTAGCAAGCTTGAGACTGGCTCAAACTGCGCGCTTAGCGCTGAGTTGAACAAAATGTCCCCACAAGATCGCGTCGCTCTCGCGCGCGCAATGGATGCGCTGAACTTTCAACACCGAATGGACCAAAAAAATCCCAATCGTGCCTCGATTCCGGATCTCTGTATTAGTATCGGAGCAAGCGGCGGAAAAGAAGAGCTGCTCGACATACAACTGAAAACGAATGCTCCTGGCGGCAAGGGCAAAGCAAGATTCCAGGATGTTTTCGATCGCGAACCGGAATACGATCTGAAGAACTACCACAAAGGCACCACTATGTACGCCGTCGCTAATCGCGGAGATTCAGTGCTTCAATCAGACTTTTACGGGAAAAAGGACGGAACATTGATTATCGAGAATCCCTACCCACAAGCTACGGAGAAAACTCGTTACAAGAAAGCTGATGACGTAAGTTGGGAAGCTACCGTCAACGGAGCCAAGACAACGGTTTACAAGGACGGCAGGCGCGTGTCCTAGCACACCGGTTACAAATCTCAGGGGGACGGAGCTTTAACTCCGTCCCCTTTTGTTCGTGCGTTCTTAAGATGCTGTAGCGATTGACACCCTAGCTGCCATGCCGCTAAGAAATTACGATGTTGGGCTCGACGCAGGAGTAGCTCCTTCCTTCTAACGCGAAGCGACGAAAATTGCAGAAAAGCTTCGTTCAAACTCGTCCAGGCTCAACGTGACACAACCATCCAGATTGCCGTCAATCGCCTCGCCGTTCAGTCCAGTAGGCTCGCTCTCTGGGATTGCTCCCCATGGATTACGAACGATTACTTTGCCTGTTCTTTCATCGTAGTGTACAGAATATGCGTGACCAGCAAAGATTCCCGAGTCATCCGGCCCGGGTCCGTTTGGCTTGACGCTCCTGCTTGCGACTACTGGCAGCTTCCACTGCGCAGCCACGGCCAGCACGCCACGGCTATCGCATTCTGCCAAGGAATAGTGTTTGGACTTACAGCCGGTAAGCAGCTCTAACATTTTGCCCGGATCTAACCCGTCCAATATGTCTTGATCCGTTACCTCTGGTTTGGCCACACGCTCTCGGCGAAGCACGGCAGCAACAGCCGACTCCAGGACAAGCACCCACAGCCCAAATTTGCTAGCCGAACTGAGGAGTAGAAGAGAGTCTTTGGTAAACGGCCCCACTGTCACCGATTCCTTCTCTCCAGGAAATTTGACTGTAAACTTTCCATCCCCTTGGGCGATGATCATTTTAGTGATCGATTCTTTTGCGTCATTGCCAGCACAGATAACCGCCGACAACGCAGCCAGGAATGAGCAATCACCGACTAGCCAACTTTGCTTAATTGCCTCCGGACAGACTGCATCGGCAGGATTGCTGAAATCGCCCCAGAGGCGCCAGTTGACATTCTGTAGTCGATCGCCAACCCGCACCAAAGTCTGCCAGACAGAACGAACCGTTGCATCGGGCACCGGTAGATTTGCTCGCTCTTCAAAGACCTTCAAGTCATCGGAGCTGAGAGTCCGTTGGTCGCCGTCTAACTCTGCCAAGGCATGGAATTGAGATAGAAGAACAGTCATCATCGCAGACTCTCGACCGGTAGCCTTGTGCTTTCGCACCTCCTCCTGCAGTTCATAATAATCAAGCCTTCCATCCTGGAATGCATAGAGGGAGGGCAGACCTTGCTTCAGCCATTTGCGAAATTCCTCTAGAGATAGCGCAGTGTCTGCAGCAGCTGCGCTGCCTGCGGAAGCGGCAACGTGGTCTTCTACCGGATTGCTTTGAAGTCTATGGCGCAATTTCCGAGTGCCGTCGTTGCTGAAGTGGTAAACATCGCCGTTCAAGACACTAAAGAGAATGTCTCCGTTGCCCTGCAGCTCGAGCGCACCCCTGTAAATTGCACCACCCATGATGCGCCATGCGCATTCGCCGGTGCGTCCTGGTGCGGAAGTACGCTCGAGAACGACCTTTCCATCTCGGATCATCAGGCGAATACCATCATCGTCATAGCGCAGTTGCATATAGCCTCGCTCATTTGGATAGACAAGATCGATGCTTCTGTCACCGCGGTTGATGCTCTGCTTGCAGATGTTGACCTGGTGATTTGACCAGCCAGCACCCCACGTCAGCTGTCTGGCGAAGTCGACCAACTTGTCGCTCTCGTCTGCAATCTGATTTTTCAGATACTCTAAGCTAAACTCCTGTTTTCTACCTTCTCCCATAACTTTGACCGCTCTCTTCATCGAGTCTGGGATCTACCTTTGGTCCAGGCAAAGAGAGATAGTGTTCTCTTATACTTTCCGGAGTTTTTGGTCGATTGATCTGCTCTAGAATTTTCTCGATTTTGTCGAGATCTCTCCGGAGCTCAACAGTGTGCAACTGCATCTGTATGCCGTAGGCGCTTGACCTGACTGCTTCTTCGATTGTCCTCGGCAGACCGCTTCCCAGGCTGCCTACCAGCATTGAACAGCCTACATCGGACGCAACTGAGCCCAGATAACCTGTACTGAATCCATAGAGGTTCTCAGAT
>CAZSNX010000054.1:0-7418 GCA_964607945.1 uncultured Candidatus Obscuribacterales bacterium | reverse complement strand
ATCGGCCCTCGAAGAGAGAGGGAATTCGCTGCCCTCCTTGACGGATAAAGGCTGCCGTCGCCGAACCAGCCAAAGCGGACCGCATAGCACAAGCTGAGGTTTGCCTGGCGAGACCGGCGTATGCTCTGGCGGCAATATAGTATTCGTTGTCTGCCATGTACGGAATGTACTTCCCAAGGCGCGCATGCCACGGAAGCGAATGATCGAGTGTTCGTAAAGCTTGTCGCGACAGCTTTCTTGCTTGTTCGAGCCGTTCGACGCCGCTCAATCCTTCAAGCGCCTTCGAGCTAATGCCTAAAGTCGCGAGTGCACGGTCAGCGACAGCAACGTTTCGTGCCGAGTTTGCTGCTGCGGTCATAGCTGCTTTCTGGGCCAGTAACCCGGCCGAGCCTGCCAATCCATCGACCGCCCCGAACACCGGGTCATGCCAGCGAATTGATTCACCCATCGCGGCCCGGACAAAGGTCTTGGTTGCCGAGCCGGTGAGAGCACCAGCAACCAGAGCTCCGGGGCCGGTGAGCGCGGTGCCCGTTACAACTGCAGTAGCAGCCAACAATGCAATCGAGCTTGACGTAAGATCTACAATCAATTCTCGCAGTCGACTCTTGCTTTCCTCGAGCTCTCCAGGCATTCTTGCTGCCTCTTTGAGTTGATGAAGTTGCACGCGAGATTGGGCCGCGAACTCGGGATCAGTTCTGACAAGCTCGTCAAAGATCTTGAGGGCGGCGTCATTATTTCTGTTGGCTAGTTCGAAAACGCCTTCCATAAGCTTGCAATAGGATGGCGCATGCGCAAGCAGGTTGAGCCCTTCCAGCGCCACGTCCAGCTCCTTCAATTGATTACTGAGCACCGCACGCTTGTTTGGATCGCTCTCCCGTTGAATATCCGTTTCAAGCCGAGAACGTTCTTCGCTCTTCATCGAGCACAAAGTCTTTATCTCCGCAAACGGCAATCTTTCGGCCTGCCTGGCGGCAGCGTCCAGCTCCTTGATGGCTCTTTCGGTGTCGAAGGACTGGGGGCTTAAGCTGCTCTGAAACTTGACTAGATGCTGATTGAATTCCCAGACCGAGGAGCTCTGACCGGAGGTATTCGCCAGGTATAGCGCATCGAGGAGATCTTTCGAGCAATCTGACGCAAACTTCTTATCGGTAGTGATTACTTTCTGAACAAGCTCCTTCACATGTCCGAAATCGCCATCCCGGGCTGCTAGCCAGATCTTCGCAAACTGCACTGTCGCTTTCGAATGCAAGAGCTCTTCCAGGCACGCTACGTCCGCCTGCAGCGCCTTCACTTGGTCTGATGCAAGCGCTGGCTCAGCGAGTTGTTTAGTTGCATCGGCAACTCTCTCATTCAGTTGGTTGACATTTAAGCTGTCTGCCGCACGCTCAGCCTGACCCATCAGCCTGAAGTAGCCGTCCATGTCGGCGCAGCGTGCTCTGTCCCGAGCGCGCCAGGCTAATGTGATTGGATCGTCGCCACCGGCCAACTCTTGTCGACGCAACTGATGCGTCAAGAAATCTCGCATTTCAGCAGAGGACTGGCGTTGATTTCCGTCTAATGGATTCGCACTGACCAGTTGTTCATATGCTCGGGCAAAGTCTCCACGCGACGTTAGGTAATCGGCGTACTGCTCACGAAGAGCTTGCGGCATGATAATTGCTTGCTTGAGCTGCCAACCCAGCAATTGCAGTCCGGAATAAGATAACGTGTCCAGCTGTTCTCCGAAACTCCGAGGTTGTTCTGCGGGTTTCAAGTCTCCGCCTGCAGCTTGAAACAGATCCGGAGTATGTCCAAGTTTGCTCAACTCTTGACGCCGCTCACTGAGAATGGTATTCACTTGTGCCAGCAGCTCAGAAGCCAAATCGCGATCAACCGACTTGGCGAGTTTGATTGCCTTTTCGAACTGCTCTTCGATCACCGGCTCGATCTGTCGTAAGCGATCATAAACAGTAGTCTTCACCGGCATTCCTTGAGCATCTGGTAGCGAGTACTCCGCACCGGGTCTCATCATTTTCAACTTTGCGATCTCTTCCGTGTGCGCTTCCACATTCCGAATCGCCGTTAAAAGATCTGTATCACCGGCCGAACTGTTCGCGCGATCATTGGACGGCGAATTGCGATCTCTCCTAAGCGACTCGAGAATGTGAAGCACCAAAGGTTCGTCTGCCTTCGCTTCCGGTTTTTTGTCTTTCCAATCAAATCCATCGCCCAT
This sequence comes from uncultured Candidatus Obscuribacterales bacterium, assembly GCA_964607945.1. Taxonomy (GTDB): domain Bacteria; phylum Cyanobacteriota; class Vampirovibrionia; order Obscuribacterales; family Obscuribacteraceae; genus JAGVKB01. The sequence goes on along the minus strand of CAZSNX010000054.1, from coordinate 5,206 downwards.
AAATTGCCTGACCTCCTGGTTCTTTAGAAACTTAGTTATGCCTTTCATTCTGAACTTGTTACAGACACTGTCCGGGGAACAGCGTCGCTTAAGTTCTCTTGTTACTCAGGCTTGTCAATCTACGTGAACAAAAGCTGCTTTGGGATCACAAGGGATTGTGCTCGTACCAACATTGTCAGGCAGCTACATTACACGACCGTAACAGTGCGATTGTAATACTGGAATTTGCGGCGAACGCATCAATATTATGCGTAACTACATATGGTGCCTCACCGATCGGCGCTAATCTTGACTGCATCAATTTAATCTTGAGAGTTTTCTCTCGGACTGCCGATAGGCAGCATCGAATTCAAACTAATCAAGCACCCCAGAAAACTAAAAATATTAACTCCACATCCCATCCTCGCGGCACTTTTCAGCCTTCAGCGAATCTGGTGGTCCGAACTTTTCAGCAAAGCACATCTACTTGACGCCACTGGTTAACACCATTGTTTGCACCACCTCAATTGCCTACATTCTAGGTGAGTCTTCCAGCCCGTACAGCAATGAGTATCAATCACTGAAACAACTGCCAGTACTAACTTGAATCCACTGAAGAGCCAAGCGCAAAGCGCAACGACTCAAGTACTCATCAAGTCCAAGCACTAACACGGTGCAAAGACAGGAGAGGACTCCTGTCGCACCATCGGCGCCTTTGGGGAGAGCAACCATGCACGACAGCCTGTTCACTCACACCTTCCCCAGCAATGACCTCGAGGGATCGCAGCCCATCTGCTGCGAGATTCCCCCAACCATTCAGCAGCCTCGCTGCGCTAGTTCGAACCGCTGTGGCGACCGGCAGCTGGACCACACGCCGGAGTTGTCCAAGGAGATCATCTTCGGACTGGAGATGCTGATCAGCATCTCCAAGCTGCTCGGCCATAAGCAGATCGTCATTCCATCCGGGCTCATCTACCCCCAGGTGCTGCAGATGTTGCTGGAGAAGTTGCCGTCCGGCTGGACTTACCACTACGACAACTCACCATCGCGCTGGGTGCTGATACAGCAGTAGCGGCGCGGTCGCTAGGAAGAGCTCGCCTTCGTGACGAACAGCTACCGACAACAATTTCAAATCCTCTCGAAAGTAGATGCGCAGGAGCTGAACTGAGCCATTACACAAACGAGAAAGGAGGCTCATGAGGAAAGAAGAATTGCAGGCTATCCTGCAAAATGTCCGGGCCCGGAGTCGGGAGCAAGAGCGCCTTGAGGAGGAGGAGCAGCAGCGGCAGGAGGAGGAGAGCCGCCTGATGATTGCGTATCACAGAAAGCTTCTCCCTCGACTGAGACGGGCTTCGACTCGGGACTATGCAGCTTGGCTGGCCGGGCATCTGTCCGGTGGCGGAGAGATCACCAACGTGTATCCTTACAAGCTGCCAAAGCGTTTCTTCGTGCTGTCTGGCGATTTGACGCTCGAGATGCCGCTCTACGGCAGCGCCGCTGTCAGCTTGATCGTCCCGGCCGCCATCAAGCTGACCGTCTCGGCCCAGGGACTCGGACACTGCACGGTGTTCTGGATGAAGGACTACACGACTTCTTTTCCATTCGTTGCGCTCTACAGCGACATCGACTTCTAGATGCCGCCAGCATTTTGCAAACCGGTCGACACCGGTTTGCAAAATGCACCCCAGTAAAACCACTCGTACTTGGAGTGCTTTCATGCTGCTTCTCTTCGTCCTTTTCCTAACTGGAGTACTGGTCGGTCTAATCGCCGAGTACGCATACCACTGGCTGATGCACGACCAGCCGCTCCTTTTCCACAGCCGCCATCACAAGGAGTTTTTCCGCCTGCCGCCGGCAGTGGTGGCGCATAACACGCGCGATCTTTCAGCGCTTCTGCTTCAGGCAGGACTCGTTCTGCTAGCGATCGCTCCGCTCATGCTGTTCCTGGGAGTCTGGCCGGTACTGTCAGTTTACGCCGGTGCCATGTGGCACCTGCTGTTCGACTACCAGGTAGCGCATGCGCTGATCCACGACGACACCGTCCTGCCCGGCTTCATTCGGAATAGCCGTGTGTTTCAATGGTGGCGCGGATGTCACTTTGCTCATCACTTCCATCACTATCACAATCCGTCCGGCAACTTCTCCGTAACCTGCCCGTTGCTCGACTGGCTCTTGGGCACCTATCTTCCACCTCGTCAGCACTATCCGGACCTTCCGCTGGCGATGCCCAAGCACAAGATCGTCGTGCCAAAAGAGACGGTCTTGCTGGCGTTTGGAAGCACGGTCGATCCCAAGCGTTTCCCTTCGTTGATCGCTCCGATCTCCAAGTGGAGCGAGGTGGCTTCGATCGGCAGACTCGATCCCGGCGCAGAAGGGCCGCTAGGTAGGCACGTCTATCTCCGCCTCAAGGCTGGTGCGGTAAGCGAGCAAGTTATCGGTCGACTCAAGACGATTCCAGAAGTCGAGTCGGCCGAGCTCGCAACCGATCACGTCTTGCTCAACTAGGCTCAACCGAGCCTGCCATCCAAACCGATCAGGTGAGCGCTGCCGGCATCAACTGTGCCCGGCGGCCGCATCGCCTCTGCACACAATGGAGTTAACCGCAATGAAGATCCTAATACTGCTCGGACTGGGCTTCGTTCTGTTCAAGATGCCGATCACGGGAGCCGTGCTCATCCTCGCTGGCATCGTCTTCGATCAGTAGTAATCCGGCGGAGGCATAGTTTCGAGTTTCGAAACATGCTTCCGCCGGCAAACTTTTTTTTTGCAGAATACTAGAGAATGTAGTGAGACGAAAAAAGCAATTAGAGCAAGGATTGGATTCTCCAAATCGACTATTCAACCAGCCAGTCTTGAGTGAGAATTGTAAGCGACTGCAATGTATTGAAGTACTTGCCGGTAAGCAAGCCGGCCTAGTCGCGAGCACGGCGGTGCGGCTCACGGCTAGGCTAGCTTGTTTACCGGCGATTGCTATCGGCGGTTGTTGCAGCGGCGGCATGCACCGCTCTTCTTGCGGCTGCGTCCACAGCAGCGGCAGTGACTCCGGCGACGAGCGTTACGGCGCGGCGCATGCGTAGGCATTGGCGCCTGGAACCCGACTGTGTCGACGGTGCTCACCTGCTGGTTCTGCGTGCTGGTGTCGCTGTGCTGGCAGCCGGTGGACGCCACCTGCTGCAGTGGCGCGCCTCTGCAGCACAAGAGGATTGCGATCAGCAGGGTGAGCACCAAGATGGCAAAGAACATGGTCAGTACCTCAGATAGGAGTAATAGGCTGCCGGCTCCACGCAAGCCCGCAGTTGTTCCGGCGGTGACCTTTCTCAGATCTCCGGTCAAAGTTGTTCACTTGGTATCGCTGCCAGTCGCAACGCGACTGGTGCGAAACTGGCACCGAATCATCGAGTGGCAAATGGCAATTTACCACCAGCGTCCGAATGTTTCGGAGAAGTTTCGCTAGATCCAGCTTCAGCGGCAATCGTCGTCGCAGCGGTGCTGCTGCTGCCGGGGGGCCGGGTGCTGCTGGACGAGGTCGTCCAGCAAGCGCTGCGCATGCGCTGCTCCGCCCAGCTTGTTGGCGAGCGCAGAGTTGAGGCTGGCGGACGCCATCTCTTGTAGCTTCCAGCAGCTCAATTTGTCGGCGTCGTCCATCCCATCGTTCTGTTTGAATCGACAGATGTAGCAGCGCTCCTCCCACAGCAGCAACTCGCGGTCGGCTGGCTGCCACAAGAAGGTGAGGCTGACTCGGTCGTACCCGCAGAAGGGGCATCGACACATGGTCCGTCCGACATAGCCTGCTCTGAGCTTGTCGGCGGCCCAATCCCAGAAGCGCACGGCGTCCAGTACGAACTTGTCGGCGTCAATCTGTCGTATCAGTTCTTTCGCGTTCATGTCGTGCAGGCTCCGTTTTCGTGTCGATGGTACATCCGGGAAGCGAACAAAGTGTTCGCGCTTGCTGGTTGCGTTCAATACTTCGATAGCTGTGCTTCTGGCTGTTGCTCCTGGCGATGGGAACTAAGTATGAGTTGCTGTGACTGTACTTGGCCGCACAGCAGCTAAGCAATCAGCAGGCGATTGATGGCGGCTTCGGGGCGGATTTCCCTCAATCTAGGTTCGCCTTTAACTGTGAGCGATTAGCCTCCGAGGTATCTACAAGCTTGAGTTTTGGATGAGCTTTTGGACCGAACAACCAGAACTGGGTCGTATCTGCACAATGTAAGCAGCACGAATGAAACTGCCGGACTGCAAATTGCGCTAGCGGGCCGTACGTAATTTCCCGGATGCAGAATTGTTTTGATTTTACAAATCAGCACGGCGGATAAAGCACTAACCGATTAGCCTGTCAGCATTGTGTCGCATCGTCTGCATGGTGAGTGCTGAGTTGATACCAGTTACGGTGCAGTAACAATTCCGCCTTAACTTGATTAGAACAGTTCAGCCACTGACCGTAAATTTCGTGCTGTCTGTGGAACTCGCGAGCGAGCGGCTATGACTGTCCACTGGAAGGAGGCATTCTATAACTATGAAAAAAGTTCTTCGCATGCGGTTTATACACCAATTGCCGAAAAATCGAGACCTGCTGTGGAGTCTCTGCACTCATGTCGGTGCTCTTTCCTACGAAAGGGGGTTTCTCAAAACGGCACACTTATTATTCTTTCGAGCAAACAAGGTAGCGCAACAGCCGCCTAGAAGAATCTTGAGCCTTGCTGCGAGTCGCTATAATTTATCCTTGATTTATCGCTATCAGCGACGCTTTCGTAAGGCTATGACAGCGTTGAAGCAATCCCTTTTGCTGGTAAAGTCCGAACACGACACCGATTGGCCCCGCATCGTCATGCTGCTGGACGCCTTGGGAGATACTTGCGTCGAATCAGGGTTGCTTGCCAAAGCAACCACTTTCTACGAGCGCGCAAATGCGATCGAATCCAAGCTTGAAAATTGTCGCGAAGTTGACCTGAAGTCCAGACTAGCGAAGCTGGAGCACTTGTACGGGAGACTGCGGCAACCATGTAGGTCTCCGATTGCTTGAGCGTGATTTCCGCAGAGCTAATTTGATAGTAAACCGGTATATACGTGACCGCGATTGCCAGCGTCAAGAATTTCTTGTAAGCAAGCTTCTTCCGGATCAAACCACAATTGAAACAGGGGTAGGATTTGCTCGACATATGCATCACTCCACTCTGAATTGTAAGCCTACTGTCTACCCGAGTAGAGGTAAAACGGGCAAATAAGA
>CAZSNX010000053.1:0-15144 GCA_964607945.1 uncultured Candidatus Obscuribacterales bacterium | reverse complement strand
GACTGCGAAACCATTCGAACATCGGCTGCGGATGCCTGCTGTCTCTACAGTGGACCAACCAGACCGGTATGCCTGAAACATAGAAAAACATCATTTGACACCAAACCCCTTTACTACCCAAATAGAAGCAGTTTAATCAGTAACACTTGGCACCGCCGGTCGGCCCCACTTGACATTTTGATGGAAAAATCAGCGTCCGGATGCTGTCAATTTCCAACTATGAATTTTGTTTTAGCGGGTATATAGTCCAGAGAGATATCTGACAGCTACTCGTTTCATACCGGTATGCAGCGTTTAATCTGAATGGTAGAGGCAGGAAATGAGCACAAAAGGGAGCGAGCGAAAGGGAAAAGCCACCGCTACCGCAGGTAGTCCGAAGGCAGCCGCACGCGCAAAAGTTTCTGACTCCGGCACCGATGCCGCCAAGAAAAAATCTAAAGCCGCACAACCGTCAGCTAAAGCGGAGAGTAAAAATGAAAGTATCATCCCACAGAGCAAGGGAAGCGCTAAGAACGTTGTCGCTAGACAGCAGTCCCAGACCGCGGAAAAAATAGTGGAGCAAAGCAACTCCGACGCTGCGAAGCCTGCGACAAGACGAAAGCAGGAAGGAAAGATATCAACCAGTTCCGTCAAATCACAGAAACACAAACTGACTGCGACAAACGAACTGGCTGACGGGCCGGCCAAGCAAATCTCCACCAGCAAGAGCAAAAGGCCCAAGCCAATCGCTATTAACATTAACGAACCAACTGTATCTGCTGCACCCTATGTTACTACCCTGCCGGAGTTCGAAGACGATCTGGAGCTATTGCGTTATTTTGGTATCGAACTCATTGATTCAGAGGCTTTACCAAACGATCAATCCGACCAGCTCCCGCCCGCACAAGCGAATTCGGAGCTTATAGATTTCGCCCCCGAGCACCAGGACGACACACTTCTGCAGGAGCGACCAGATGCAGACCCAATCGAGGAATTAGCTAAACTTCTTGCCAGCGCTGAAGAAGCCGAAGCAATCAAGTCAAATTTCGAATTGCTTCACACGCTGCGCGACGAAGACATTGCGCTCAAAGAAGTAGAGGTAATCAGGCTAAATGACTTGTCGTTCGGCCAAATCAATAATGCCGTGGCTCACCTGACCGACGAAGCCCACGCCATGGTCGAGGGAAAGTCGCAGGTTTTCTTTCACGATCGCTCATCTGGCAAGATTTTCGGACAAGAAGTTTTTGCATTCGTATACGACCATGCAACCATAGAGTCCGTTGACAGCCGCGTAATCGCTGCCGGTCGAGCAGTGGTGTACGCGAACGGTGGGTGGATTGGAGCAAAAGACGAATCAATCGTTTATGCAAAGGGTGATTCATCCGTTCAAGCCACCGGCGACGCCATCATAGTGGTGGAAGGAGATTGCTCGGTCGAGGCCTCTGAAACAGTAGCCGTACTGGTTAACAGTGCCTCAGTAAGAATCAGACTGCTTTCTACTGATGCATGCATCATCTTGATGGATGTGAATCTACCGATACCCGAGATTGAGACTACAGACAAGAATCCTCCTCTCCTCCATCAACTTGTATCGATCGATTCACCGCTGGGATTGGAAAAGATGATGGAGTTGAGCTTTCGCGAGTCACAACGGCGCGAGCGCCTCTCCTGGGACTATTCATAGACAAGTCACTGAATCTCGACATCGGCAGCCAGCTTGTTGCGACGTTAACACTGACGGGGGTTTAAATGGATATTTTTGTCATCGGCCGATTGCCGAAAGTTCTTCCAAGAGGAAGGGTCGTTCGAGTAACTGTCCTTCACCCTGGGTATATTGTTTCAGGGTTGGACTTCGCTGAGATCACATAGTCACTCAGAAAGCTCGCTGGGTAGCGGCAAGAGCTGTATTTTATGCCCGAAAAACCTGAAGAACCTGAAAAGAAACCAGATAAACCACCAGAGCAGCCAAAGCCCCCTGAGGCTGTTCAGAGTGTGGTACAGACACAGTCTTTTCAAGATACTCAACGAGCGCGGGGCGCCAACAGGGATACAGCAAGCCCACACCTGGGCAGTCTGGATATCTCCGGGATGAACGGCGAGATCCTGACCGGACTTGATTCAAAGACGCTTAAGGACCGCGAGAAGAAAGAACAAGACAAAGCCAAAGATGAACAGGCCGGCGAAGATGCTGCCAAGAAGATCAAGGAAGCCAACGGAGATCCCGAAAAGATCAAAGCAGCTCTGTCTGAAGGGCTGAAGAACGCCACCAACCCCGGCGATTTCACCGCAAAGCTCCAAGAGGCGATGAAGAAAGAGGGCGGAGAAAACAAGGTCGACGTGTCGAAGAGCGACGACCCCTCTAAACCGGACAAAGTATCGATCAAGGGCAAGGATAACCAGGAAATAGCTTCCGAGAACACCAACCTGGGCAGTGACTACCATCAGCAGCAAGCGGCACGACAGGGAGATCAAGGAGCGCAGGACAAGAACGACCAGAAGGACGTAAAGTCTCTGGTTCACGAAAACATGAGTACTCCTCTCGACAAGAAAGACGAGGCGCTCAAAGATACTCTTGCAAAGCCGGAAAACAAAGACCTAAAAGAATCTTGGGACAAGGTCAAGGACGCGCACAAAGACTTTCAAAAAACTGTCGACAAACATATGGAGAAGCTAGAGGAACGCGCCCGTGCGCTCCTACCGGCAGACCAGCGAAACAATCCGGAAGCCGTTGCTCGAGAGGTTGCAAAGGAAGTAAACCGAGCACTAAATGGAGATCCCGCCAAGGAGTCCGCTGAGCAGCGTGCAGTCAACGACGATTTAAGGCAATCTTTCAAAGGATTGAATGACGCGACCAAAGACTTCGGTAAGAAAGCAGGCGAAAGATTTCCCACAACTGACAGTGGAGCCGATCAAGCCGGAGGCAACGGAGATCATCGAGCTGAGCCGCTGCAAAAGTCGGTCGACAAGGTGCTGGGCACCAGTGAAGAAGGAAGACAGAAAGGTTTTGAAGCACTTACCGATGCAGCAAAAAAGGGAGACAAGTCAGCGCAAGCCGCTTTAGCAGCACTGGCTAACGGTGAAGATAAGAAAATTGAAGGTGAGGGCGGAAAACCGGACACCTTCGTCAGACCATCGAAATTATCCGAGACGGACCGAGCAGATGTGCAACGCCGCGCTGCCGAAAGCTTGGCCGAATCTGCCAAGGATGGCAAGCCGATCAGCAAAGAAGCGGCCAACGCCATGGTTAACACTCTCGATCGACTGGACAAAAAGGAAGAACCGAGCGCAGAGGACAAGAAGCTTCGCGAAGATACCATCAGCGGACTGGGCAAGCAGATTGCCGAAAAGAACCCGGAAGCGGAGAAAGCTCTGCGGGAGAACAAAGAGCTGAGCCCGCAGACTCTTAAGGAGATTTTCGAGGCAGCAGCGGATGCCCAGAAGGAAAAGGGCAAGGAAGGTCAACAAGAGAAGATTGAAGGAACGGACTCCAAGACAGACGCTAAGGAAGGTGCATGGAGTTACGCTCAAAAGCTTGACGAAGCGCTAAAGAGCGGAAAGCCTTTGACTGCCGACCAGAAGAAGGAGCTAGCGGACACCTACAGAGATTTAGACAAGCAAGCCAAAGAGCAAGGGTTCAAGACCGACGATCTCGTCAATGCCGCTCTCAAAGCGCAGGGAAGTGACAACCGAGTTACCCAGCACGATCATCCCGACGCGACCAAACAAAATGAGAAGCTGGTCACGGTAAACTCGGTCGACAAGCGTCCGGGAGAAAACGGCGCGCCCCGAGCCGCTTTCGCATTCGACACCAATGCTGGTGGCCAGTCCACAGAACAAAAGGACGAAGGTTCTGAAAAGAACGAGCCAGTCAAACTCAGAAAGAAAGGTCAAGCGGAGAAGAAAGACGAACCGCTCAAAGAGGGAGAAGTCCGCGTTCTCACACGCGGCTCCGGGCCCGATCGAATCGCGCCCAGGGAAGGACAAGATCTCATTGACACCAGCGACAGTGGCGGCGACAAAAACGTATTCGCCTCGCATGCCGGTGGAGACGCACCGCAGAAAACATCACAAGAGAAGGCAACAGATGCCGCCAGGGAGTTTACCGATGCAAAAACACCACAGGAAGCGGGCAAAGCTCTCGGTAAGTTGATCGAAAGCGCCAAGACAAATCCGGATGCAGCCAAGTACTTGCAGCAGCTTGGTGTTGATGTAAACAAAGCCGATCAAGTTCAAAAGTTACAAGCCAGAGCCGATGCCGCTGCCGGCGGAGATGCCGCTGCCAGCCACGAAGTGCAAAAGAATCAGTCATCGCTCAAACCGACAGTAGAAAGAGATTCTCGAGAACAGGCGACCAACACGGCCAGAGAATTTGTCCAGGCGAAGACACCAGAGGAAATAGCAAAGGCTGCCAACCACTTAGTTGAGAGCGCAAAGACCAACCCTGAAGCAGCCAAGTATCTTCAACAGCTTGGAGTCGACGTTAAGGATAAAGATCAGGTACAAGGCTTCAAGGACCTTACGAAGAAGGCCAACGACAGCAACATCGACACCAAAATTGGTGCTCTCAGAGAGTTGCACGATCACCAAACATCCCTCGCTCCGACAGTCGCTCAAGATTCGGCAAGGCAAGCAACCGATGCTGGACGAGACTTTGTAAACGCGAAGAATCCTCAGGAGGCAGGCAAAGCACTCAATCACCTGATTGAAAGCGCGAAAACCAACCCGGATGCTGCCAAATACTTGCAAGGACTGGGAGTAGACGTTAACAAACCCGAGCAGGTCCAGAAGCTGACAGATACCGCAAACAACGCGATTAAGGGCGATGCCAACGCGGTCAAGGAGATTCAGAAAGACCAAAATGCGCTCCGCTCGACGGTAGAAAGAGATTCCAGAGAACAAGCAACTGATATCGGACGAAAGTTTGTCAACGCAAAGGACGGCTCAGAAGCTGGTCAAGCTCTAAGCCAGCTAATCGACAATGCAAAGACTAATCCTGAAGCAGCAAAATACCTCAAACAGTTAGGAGTAGACGTTAACAAGCCGGAGCAAGTTCAAAAACTTCAAGAGTCAGCGAACAAGGCGGACAACGGCGATGCCTCAGCCGGCAAGGAGATGTTGTCCGCACAAGAAAAGCTCAAACCTGCAGTCGACCGCGACTCGAAAGAGCAAGCTACCGACTCGGCCAGAGCATTTGTCGACGCCAAGTCTCCACAAGAAGCAGCCAAAGCGCTAGACCATCTTGCAGACACTGCAAAAACCAATCCTGATGCGGCCAAGTACATGAAGGATCTGGGCTTCGACATGAAGTATCCCGAAATTGAAAGGGGAGTTCGAGATCACATAAAAGGAGCTCTGAAAGATCCCAACTCGCTCGATGCCAAACATGTCGAATTGATGCAGAAGGAACTTCAACCTCAAGTTCGGCACGATACCAATCAACAGGCATCAAACGCTGCCAGAGACTTTACGCAAGCAAAAACACCGGAGGAGGCGAGCAGAGCCTTCAACCATCTGCTTGACACAGCCAAGACCAATCCCGAAACGGCAAAGCTATTGAAAGATGCCGGCATCGACGTTAACAACAAGCAGCAAATGGACGCTGCGCGCCAGCTTGCATCTGATGCTACGAAATTCCCAGATGCAGCTGACGGTCTTGGCTACGTACAGAACAAAGTGGATGCTTCGTTACAGCAAGCCTCGAAGGTGCAAGCGACCGACGCCGCAAGACAGTTTACCGAAGCCAAGACTCCTGAAGATGCGGCGCGTGCCTTCAACAACCTGCTCGACAGCGCCAAAACCAATCCCGATGCAGCCAAGTACTTGAAGCAACTCGGCGTTGACATCAACAATCAAGAACAGGTAGACAATGCTCGCAAATTGGCGGCGGATGCCACCCAGTTTGCTGATGCCGCCGACGCTCTCGGGCAAGCCCAAAAGCAGCTCGAGCCCACGGTTCGCAGAGACTCCCAAGAGCAGGCAACTGATGCCGCGCGAGCTTTTACCCAAGCGAAATCTCCCGAAGACTCCGCAAAGGCACTCAACAACTTAATTGACAGCGCCAAAAACAATCCCGACGCGGCCAAGTATCTTCAGCAATTAGGGGTAGACGTCAGTAAAGACGATCAGGTAAAGAAACTGCAAAGTACCGCCGAAGCTGCCACTAAAGGCGATGCCAAAGCGGTGGCCGAACTGAACAAAGGCAAAGAAACCTTAAGCCCTTCGATAGAAAGAGATTCCAAAGCACAGGCGCTGGAAGCGACCAGAAGTTTCCTCGATGCAAAGACCCCTCAGGAAGCCAGTCAGGCGTTCAACAAACTGCTCGATAGCGCCCAAAACAACCCGGAAGCAGCCAAGACCTTACTGCGTATGGGAATTGATGCCGGCAATAAACAACAGCTGGATCAGGCGCGACAATTGGCAACTGATGCCGCAAAGTTTCCCGACGCAGCAGACGCACTCGGTCAGGCTCAAAACAAACTTACTGAATCTTTCAACCATGACCAAAAGGAACAAGCTACCGATACCGCCCGCGCCTTCACCCAAGCCAAGACGCCTCAGGAAGCAGCCAATGCCTTCAACGCTCTTCTGGACAGCGCCAAAACCAACCCGGAAGCAGCCAAGTATCTCAAGCAGCTAGGCATCGACGTCAACGATCAAAAGCAGATGGACGACGCTTTCAAGCTGGCTGCCGATGCGACAAAATTCCCCGATGCCGCCGATGCGCTCGGACAAGCTCAAAACCAGCTTGATCCATCAGTCAAGAAAGCATCCAAAGAGTTAGCCACTGACGCAGCGCGCGATTTCACGCAGGCAAAGAGTCCGGCAGCAGCGGCGGCGGCATTCAATCACTTGCTGGACAGCGCCAAGACAAATCCGGACGCAGCCAAGTATCTCAAGGAGCTCGGCATCGACGTCAACAACAAACAACATATGGATCGCGCACACAAGCTGGCAAACGATGCTACCAAAACAGCAGAGGGAGCCGATGCGCTCGGTAAGGCTCAAGAAAAACTCGAAAAATCCGTTGCTCGTGATTCCAGAGATCAAGCTGCCGATGCCGGACGCGCCTTTACCAGTGCGAAATCACCGGAAGAGGCAGCCAGAGCTCTGGCTGGATTGCAGGAAGCAGCCAAGAACAATCCATTTGCTGCTGATTACCTCAAAGCAATTGGCGATGCCTCTAAGCAACAAGAGCTGCAAACCAAACTAAACGCAGGCGATCAAGCCGCATTGAAGGCAGCTCAAGACGCGATGAAGCCCGCTGTAGACCGAGACTCCAAGCAGCAGGCGATCGACGCTGCTCAAGACTTCGCCCAGGCGAAAAATACAAGAGATGCTGCCAAAGCGCTCGAAGCTCTGCGCGAAACGGCCAAAACGAACCCGGATGCAGCCAAGCTGCTTTCACACCTCGGCAACGAGCAAGCAGTTCAAAAGCTGCAAGATACTCTCGACAAAGCAGCGAGCAAAGATGCTACCGCGAAAGACAAAACAGATGCCACCAAAGCATTCAAAGATGCCCAAGACAAGATCAACCCTCACATTGGCAACAAACACGAATTTGCCTATGACCAGAAAAATGGCAAAGTAAACGACATAAAACTCCCCGGCGATCACGGCAGTCTCAAATGGAACGCCGAGAAGAAAGCATGGGAACACTTCGATAAAGACAACAATAAAACCACCGAAGGCAAGGTCGACGACTTCGATCCCAGCGTGATTAAGCGAAATCAAGATGGCTCTATCAAAGGAGACTTCGACGTACTGCAAGATGGCACTCTGCGGTACGACAACAAAGAAGGCCAGATGGAGTACCACAATAAAGATGGTACGAAAGAGATTCGCGACTTCAACTCATACTCTCGCGAGCAATTCGATAAAGACGGCAAGTCATTAGGCAAGACTTACTGGGACGGCTATGGCTGGCGTGAAGCCCAGAAGGACGCTCACGGCAAGGATATGGTCACCACCGACGCCAATGGCGTAACTCGGGTCGTGTTCAAACCGGAAGCCGGGCGGCCGGAAAGCATGGAGCGCGGCAAGGGCGACAACTCTCTGAAAGTCACATTCGCTGACGGCTCCTCCTATCACGCCAATTGGGATCAGCGCAAGCAGGTTCACTCCAAAGGCGGGCAGAGCACCACCTACTATCAAGACGGAGCCGGAGAATGGCGGGAAGCAGCTAAGAATCAACAAGGACAAGACCTTGCTCAATCCACCAACGACGGACTGACGAGGGTGCAGTTCAAACCCAAATCAGAACAAGACCTCAAGGATATGCAGTCCGGTAAGAAGGCCTATGGTGCCACCATCAATCCCAAAACCGGCGAGGTCACATCACACTTCCAGCAAGCAGATCCGGCTACCGGTCAAGTAAAGAACGCCTTCGACGTTACCGTCGACAAGAACGGCGAAGTAACGAGAGTCGGCCACGGAAACGGCAAGGAAACAAAGGTTGAAGGCGATCGCATAACCCTGCCGGATGGACGGGTGCTCACCCGTGAACGAACAGCCGCTGCCGCGGCGCAGTCTCAAAAGAAGGAGCAAGAGTTAAAGCCTGGTGAGATGGGACCACCTGCTCCGCAACCACCGGAAAAACCGGCCGGCGGTGCCACCGATCGCTGGACAGTCACAGATCCGGCCACCGGAAAGTCTACGACCCTAGATGCTAACGTCACACTAAGCAAGGACGGCAATGTCACCATCACCGGTGCTGACGGCAAAGTCGAAAAGATCGAGCCAAATGGACGACAGGTCACCGAGCAAAACGGCAAACCAATCGAGATAACTGAAGCAAATGGTAATAAGTGGAAAGTGGAGGAAGCCCCAGGCGGGCAGCACAAGCTGACACAAGTACTGCCGGAAGGATCTACTGAGACTCCGATCTCTACTACTGGCAAGATCAACTTCAATCCGGACGGCTCGATAAGCGTCACCGCCAGTGATGTCAAGCCAGCCACACCTGCCAAGCCTGCCACACCGCCGGCGCCGTCAGCATCAGCACCACCAGGCACTGATGCTCCGGATCGCCTCAAGAAAAAGGGCTCGCCAGAACCCAAGAAGCAGGAACTTCCGCCAGGAGCCGTTCCAGTACTCACAAGAGATCCAAACGACCCTGGCTACCGTTTACCGGAGCCAGGCGAAGAGCTAATCAGAGAGGAAGGACAGAAACCGAAGAAACAGGGTGATCCGCCCAGGGGCACCGGTGACACACGGTTTATGGCATCACCGACCGCACCGCCGGCCGCCGATGCTCCACCTGCTCCTAAATCACCCGAGCCGCCTGGCTCCACATACAAACCGTCAGACTACAAAGGACCGACCACCGTCAAAGTTGGTTCGGACGGATCAATTTCTGTCTACGGCGCAAAGGACGGCAACCCTGAAGGCGTCATGCTTTCACGGCAGAACAAAGACGGCTCCTACATCAAGAATGACAAGAACGGCAATCCAATTGAAACGAAAGACGCGCAAGGCAACGTAAAGACATTTACCTGGGGAAAGGACTCGCAGAACAGACCACAATTACAGAAGGTAGAGCTGACGACACCAACTGGTCAAAAGACGGTCAGCGATGAAATCGACAAGAGCGGTCAACTTCGACGAAAGAGCGATGGAGCAGCCTCTTCGTACGACAAGGACGGCACGTACTCGGTAAAGGGAAACTACACGACATTCGATGGTCAGAAAGTTCAGGGTACGCTTCATACTCGCATAAATGGAGTGGAGATTCTTACAACAACTGGTCGCAACCAGCAGAACCAGCCAGTCGAACAGATGGTGCAGGCCAAAGTAGTCAATTCCGACAAGTCGATTTCAATAATCGATAAGAACAACATCGAACGACTGCGCACAAATCCGGACGGCTCGTATTTAAAGAATGATGAGCGCGGAAGGCTGGCTGAGACGAAAGATGTTTATGGCAACACTCGAACATTTAGCTATGCGAACAATTGGAAGCCTGGAGATCCACCAAGCGAAGTTAAGCTCAATGGAAAAGTCGTAGAGAAGGCAGTTGCCGAGAAAGGTCCAAATGACACCGCACCGAAAATGGTGCTGCGCGAAGTAACTGAAGACAACTCGAAGGGACGAGAGGTAGGTTATCTGCGAGACGGCACCCGTATCTCTGAAATCAAACAGGGAGATGCGAATGTTCCACCTGGCTCTGCAATGCGCTACGACTTTTTAAATGGCAGACAGGCCTTCACCGACAGGCAAGGGCAAATAGTCTCTGACTTCAATAAAGCGACCGACCAGAAAGAAAACCGCGAACGCATAGATCGCGCCAAAGAGGCCTGGAAAACCGCCGACAAACTTGAAGCTCTGAAGGGAGTTACTGATCCCAAGACTCTCCAGGATACGGCAGATGCCGCGAGATCAGTCTATTTGAATCGCCACGCGACCGAGCAAGAACGAAAAGATGCCTATCAGGCGCTTGTAAATCTGTCTCAAAGTGAAGCCGGCAAGAAGAATGCTGACCTTCAAAAGACTGTGGAAGCGTTTACTGCTATCAATCAAGCTGAAAAAGTGGCGAAAGCTGGAAATCCGGCAGAGGCGGCCCAGGCTCTGCGAGAACTAAACGAACTCGGACAAAAGAACCCAGCCGCAAAAGAACTCATTCAGAAGCTCACAACTGCCGACCGAGCAGCAGTCGATAAAGCATTCAATCAGCAATCCGTCACTGAGCGCCCCGACAAATCGACTATCACCGATCGTACAACAGTTAACGGCAGAGAAGTAGTAGCAAAGGATTCCAAAGGCGAAGAAGCCTTCTCAGTTCGCTTCGGGCCAGACGGAAAACCAAATTACGTTCACGAAAGAGGAGGTCCTCACTGGTCCAGCACGGATGGCGGCAAGACCTGGACCGCTTACAGCGATAAGGAGCTGACGAACGTCATTAAGAATCGAGACGAGTCGGCCAAGACCTGGACAGGCGAAGTCAAAGTCGAAGACGGCAAACTCGTTCAAACGACAAAACAGGCAGACGGTAATACAGGCGATGTCTATACCCGCTTATCCGACGGCACCAAAATCACACAGACTGCGGTGGATAAGAACACGGGAGTTCAAGTAACCACAACTGAAAAGCCGGACGGTTCCAAGATTGTTGATACGGTTAACACCAAAAACAATACCAGAGAAGTAAAAGCTACAGACAAGGACAACAAAGAGGCATTTAGCGCCAAGTACAAAGATGGCAAGCTCGTTCAGTCGCACGATCGAGATGGTAACTTCTGGAAGCTCAATGATGATGGCAAGACATGGACAGCTTACAACAGCGAGCAGGATATAAAGGACAACAAGCCGGTTATGGAAGGCGCGAGCCCCAAAACCTGGACCGGAGAAATTAAAGTCGAAGATGGCAAGCTCGTTCAAACGAGCAAGAGATCTGACAGCAGTGATGGTCACGTTTACACGCGGTCCTCCGACGGTACCAAAGTCATTGCATCACCGATCGACAGCAGCACGGGAATACAGGTTACAACAACTGAAAAACCGGACGGTTCCAAAATTGTCGATACAGTTAACACCAAAGACAATACCAGAGAAGTAAAGGCTACTCAGACCGGTGGAGATGTTTCATTCTCAGCCAAGTACAAGGACGGGAAGTTAGTACAAACTTTCGAGAAAGGCGGACCTCACTACAAGCTCAACGAAGACGGCAAGACCTGGACTGCCTATAGATCCGAGCAGGACGTTAAAGACAACAAGCCAATCAAAGAACAAGGCAGTGACAAGACCTGGACAGGAGAAGCCAAAGTCGAAGACGGAAGGCTCATCCGCACGGAGAAGTCCGCCGATGGTAGCACTGTAAACGTACACGCGCGCAACTCCGACGGAAGCAAAGTTGAACTGCCCAAAGACACAGCAACCGAAAGTCCACCGCCGGCCACCACACAAGCCGAACGCGATGCAGCGATAAGAGCGCTGCAGGACAAGCTGAAGCCAGTCGCGGATCAAGCATTGAATTTACAACGCGCCGAGTTCTATGCCAGGAACATCAACGGCAGCGCTTCATCCGAGTATCTCACTCAGGCTCGAAAAGATCTGATGGCCGAAGTAGCTCAAGGAAACACAGCCGCGCGGGATATGGCGCTTGCAGTACAAGCCATGACTCCAGCTGCTCTTGATCGAGCCGGACGAAAGGATCCGACAGTTCAAGTGCTCCGCGATTCACAGGGCAGAGACTCGCAAATCAAGAAGGGCGATCAAACAATCTCCCTCAAGTATGAAGGTGACAGCAAGCAACCATCGGGCTTTGAAATCCTCGGCAAGGACGGCAATCCTCTAAGTCCGCCAATCAAGCACGACGGACCGTTCACGGTCAACAAAGATACCGGTGAGGTATCTGTTACTCAGCGGACCGGCGGCGCTGGTAGTCTTGCCAGAACAGAGACTACTTACACTCCTGACGGCAAGAGAACAGTCAACAACTACAATGACACTGGTCTGAGAACACAACAAACACAGATCACCCGGGATTCAGACGGTAAAGATCAATCTGTAACGACTAACTATCAGTATTTCGGACCGGGCATGCAGCCCACCACTAATCTCGGCGAGGCCCGAGTGGCACTGGCTACTCAAACTGATTCGCAAGGACGACTGACTCTGCAGGAGCAATACGCTGGTGCTGCTGCCGTGGAAGCGAATCGCCCGAGCGTCAGAGAAAAAATCGAATACAAGACCGAAGGCAATAAGACGATCGAGTCCCATACTGTTACTGGCTTCGACCGAGAAGGCAAGGCTTCTCCGATCGGCACAATAGAAAAGTCCGTCAACAACGATACATTCGAAACCACTGTGCGATCGAAGATGACCACTAATGGCATCACCACCGATCAGTCCATCAAATTCAACATCGATGGCAAAGCAAGCGAGTTCACCGAAACAATCGGAGACAAGAAGTATTCATACACCTTACAGGACGGCAAGATTACGGGTGTTACCCTCAACGACAAACCGATTGCTGATGCGAAACAGCGCGATGACGCCATAAAGGCAGCTCAACAAAACCTTGACGCCGTTCAGCAGCAATTCAATATTCGTTCGGCGACCGAACTGGCGCAAAGGGACTTTTTCACGAAGCCTGGCGAGCAACAAAAAGCAATCGAACGGATGGAAAAGATTGCCGAGCAAAAAACAGGCGCCGAGCGCGAACAACTTCGCGAGACAATCGATCAGTACAAGACCATTATGGCCGGTGGCGCAATCAAAGACGGAGCCACTGGTTTCAGCCACGAAGCCCTCAAAGGAATGCTGCAGAACCCAGCAACCCGCGACGCAGCAATAACCGGACTGGCACTGGTAAGCAGTGGAAAGAACGGCGAACGAGAGGCGAAAGCAGCTCAAGAAACGCTAAAAGAACAAGCAGAACAAAATCCTGCAGATCGCAAGAAAATCGTGGATGCAATGCTTGCTGCACGCAGCTCGCCAAGTGCCGATCGCTTCGGTGCATTGAGCACGGCTACTGAAATTGCTCTCGGTGCAGACAAGAAGGGAGCGATACCAGAAAATCTCCAGAAAGCTCTCCACGATGGTCTCAAGTCTGCATCGCCCGAGACTCGCAAGGACGCCATCAAGGCGATGCAACAGTTTACTGACAAGTGGACCGCCGATGACATAAAACAGATTACTGGTAATCCTTCCAAAGAAGTACTCGATGCTCTCCCTGCTGGATTCAAGGAAAAGCACAAGCAAGACATAGTCAAAGGTGTAGAGGCCGGTCTCAAGTCTCAAAATCTGGAGGACCGGTCGCGCGCTGTCGGAGCCATGTCAGCGCTGGGCACTGATTCCCTAAACGAGCTGAAGAAATCGAAGGACAGCATCATCCCTGGTATCGAGTCCACTCTGAAGTCGGCTAATCGAGAGGAGCGCATTCAAGCTGTTAAAGCACTCGAAGCGCTGACCGGTGATTCTCTCGCACATCTCAAGCGCTTATCCGAAAAACCAGAAACGCGCGAAGCAGCTATAAACGGAATGGCGGCCCTTGCCAACGGTGCAGGAACTGAAAGGCAAGTTGCAGCCGCTCGCACGGAACTGGAAAGACTCGCAAAGGAAAACAATGGAGCAGACCGTCAAAAGGTCATTGACGCTCTGATGACATCACACCCGCCGTCGCAGGACAAGTTTGCCAACATGGACCTGGTAGGCAAGCTTGCGGCCGAAGGCGGTCAAGTAAGTGACAAAGTTAGAGAATTTCTGCACAAGGGACTCGAGTCCAAATCGCCGCTTATGCAGCGCTCTGCGCTCGACGGCATGAAGAACTTTGTTGACAAATGGAATGCCAAAGATCTGGCAGCTATCAGAGACAATTATTCCTTTGAAACCATAAGAAATCTCACCACCATCCCGAAGGACAAGCTGGAGCCGCATAAAGCTGAGCTGCTCAAGGGCATGGCTGAGAAAGCCAATCAGTCCAAGCCGAACGAGTCCGCAGACGATCGCCGCTCGCGGGAAAACGCGATCATGGCACTTGGAATGTTGGGCGGTCAACAAGCTCTGCGTGACGCCGGATTTACCGTTAAGCCCTCAAAAGTAGGAGATGGTCGTACTTACGGACACGGAAACTATTTCAGCGTAACAGACAAAAAAGGCTCGGAGTTCATCTTCAAAGAGTATACGGGGCGAGACAAAGATGTTGGTAATCAGCTGTTCTCAGTGAAGCGCCCAGATGGCAGCTGGATGATGGCAGACTATAAATTCAAGGACTCACCTGGAAAGCAAGGAGAGTATTTACCCACAAATGAATTTGCTGGCATCAAAGAAGGGGTAATAAAGAAAGGACAAAATGAAACTTATGTAATACGAGACTCCAACTATTCGCTCAAAGAGGATGACAGTCGCAAGAATTCCTGGCGTTTAAAGCCCAATAATGAACGGGACTACGACAAAAACACTCAGACGCGCAGGAATTACGGAGCAATTGATTGGAAGGGAGCTAGTCAGCAGGACCAAACTAACTTCAAAGAAGCGGCCGCTTCCGGAGACTTTGCGGTCAGGCAGTTCGGAGAAAACAAACTCGGTGAAGTCGTCCAACCGGCCGAACAACCCAAACCTGGTGACAAGCCTGGTCCATCAAAAGATGAGCGAGCGGAGAAGGTCGCAGAGCAGGCGGAAAAGCTAAAGACACTCGCAGCTGGACCACCACCAAACAAGGCGGCAGAA
>CAZSNX010000052.1:0-15206 GCA_964607945.1 uncultured Candidatus Obscuribacterales bacterium | reverse complement strand
AATCGGCACCGAAACTAGAATTAAAACTTTATGGGACAGCCTGAGATCGAAACTTTTCATCGACACTGCCACCAGTTTGAAAGCTTGAGGCACCGCAGGAAGTATTAGAAACCACTATTGGGATTTTCCGGCGTATTGCCTTCGGCCCCAAACCTCTTGCCGCCTTGATCGTTGCCCATATTCTTCTCAGCCTCAGCCTGCTGCTTCGCCAGGTCCTGCTGAACGCCTTCCTGCCAATCCTTCATCTGCTTGGCATACTCGTCGCGGTCCTGCCGAATCTTTTTGATCAATGTCAACTTCTTGCCTCTGTAAAGCGCAACTTGCATGATGTCGTTCTGCCGATTTCGCCTGGCGGCCTCATAAATGCACTTCAGCTCATCGATTGTCTCTGCCTTATCCAGCGCTTTCTTCAAGCAATAACGGTTCAAGTCCTCCATTGCGAGACTTTCGACGCTCTTGAGCAGATTACAAAGTGAAAGTCCATTCTCGTCATCATCAATCAGGTCTTTCACGACCTTGCGAACGAGATCATCCATGCCCATCTGCTTCACTTCATGAGCAAACTTGATTGCATCGGGAACATTCTTTACTCCCGAATAAGCTTTCTCCATCGCCATATGAGCGACATCGTTGAGAGCTACCTCCTGCGACTTGCGAGCAAGGTCAAACAACTCATCGACAGTCTTGGCCCCTTGCACAAGGTGATTTATACACTCCCTGGTAATCTCGTAGAACTCGAAATGTCTAGATTTCAGGGCGACCAGGATGTAGTCCTCTCTCGTTTGACAGAGAGACAATGCCTTTTGCATGCAGCGCCGGCGAGGCTCCATCAAAGGATAGCCGTATGTCTCCGAGAATGTGGCGATTGCCAAACACTTCGGGATATCGTTTGCGGAAGAGACAGCAGACTCGATGATCGGCGCAGCTTGCTGTGGCTTGCCTGACTTCATATAACGACCGGCTTTCTCCAATTGAACTTGTACTTCCGGCGCCAGCGGCGAGTCAGGCCACGGCGTGCGAGCAGCAGCTGATAAAGTCAAAAGAAGCAGAATACCGGCAGTCAAGATTAGGCTAACCGGCAGCACTGACTGGCCGGGCAATGGCCTTGAGGTCTGATTGTGAATACTACTAGGTCTCATATACTCCGATTTTACCCTGCCGGAGATCTTCAGGCATACAGGCAGCCAGCTTTAGTCAGAATGCACCGGCTCGCGGCTGCCAATCTATCGTTAATCCCTCGCTTCGAATCTATTGGTCCGGCCCGATAATCTAGTTAATCTGCTTTGACGGCAACAATCTTTCTAAGAACTCCTTTTGCAGGGCGTTGGCATCGGACTGTAAATTCTTGCTGGCGCAATATCGCTGCGCATCCTCGAAAGCAGCCCTGGCAAGATCGAGATGCCCGCCCTCTATGTACGCACGAATTAGGTCCTGAAACGCCTTTACAGCGATAGTCTGGTCAGGCGGGCTGATCGCCTGCGACCTCTCAATACACTCTTTCAAAAGCTCAATACTTCTGGCATGTTGATCGCGCTTGGCGCAAAGCCTCGACCAGGAGAGCAGACAACTCGGCACGAAATAGTTTTGAACGTTGTCCCGCCCTTTAGCAACGGCAATAGCCTTGGCAAATTCACGCTCCGCATTGCCATAATCAGCCTTCTTCAAGTAGTCCTCGCCCAGATTGTAAACAAGCAACGGATAATGACCCTTTCCCTCCAGACCACCCTCCTCGAAGTACTTCAATACTTTCTTATGAATCTGCACGGACTGATCGCAGCGTCCGAAATCATTGAGTCTGGCTGCCAACTCCAGTGTATGAGTAGCAAGCAGTTCGTAAGCCCTAGGATCTTCTTTCATCGATCTAAAACATTCGTCAAAGTACGCCAACGTGCGATCGACATTGCCCTCGTAAACATTGAGATAAGAAAGACTGCGCAATATCGCTTCCGTCTTTTTCTTACGCATCGGCTCTGCAACGCCCCGCAGCTGTTCTTGCATGAACAAGTCGCCCTCTTTAAGCTTACCGACTGCTACGATTGCGTAAGTCAAGAATGCATAAACCTCATGCCAATAAACAGGACGAGTGTTTCCCTGAACTTTGGCCACTTGCAAAGACTCCTTCAATTGCTTAACGGCCAGTTCCGCTTCTCCTAACTGCAGCAAGAACTTTCCGTAATCGAGGAGCGTATAGGCGAGATCGCCACAGCCTGGCACCGCCTTTTCGAGGTTGAGCGCCTGACGAAAGTACGAATAAGCACTTTCTTTATCAGAACGAGCTGCATAAGTTTGTGCAAGTTGATGGCAGGCTTCTCCGAGCGCAGCACGATCGTTTGCTGCCTCCTTCCGTCTCAGTTCGAGCAACTGTTTCTCATACACCAGCTGCTGCTCTGAGTTGGAGAGCAGACCGTACAAACCGATCGTCTGTTGCAGAGCCAAGTCCCATTGCGACTTGTCCGGTTCGGGACAATGAGGTAAGGCGTTAAGCAGTCGAATCAAGAGCTCGACCTTGGCTCTCGCATCAAGCTTTGGACGCTTGCTTTCCTTCTCCAGACCAGCTTCAGCATTGTCCTTAACCTGACAATACTGCGCTTGTGACTCTCTATGCTTCCCTGCCATCTCCAGCAACTCAGCCACACGCAATTGGGCATCCAATTTAGCAGGGGCGTAGCGCAATCCTTCGCGATCGTAACACTCAACAAGCATCTCGGCAGTCATTGCTGCTTCATGCAACTGTTTGTTCTCTTCCTGTAATATTGAAAGCTTTGAGATTTCCTCTTTCAGATTCGCGTCAACCGGACCGCCCGACACACTAGCGTAAAGAAGCTTCATTCTCGACAGAAGCACCGTCGCCTCGCCGCTTCGACTCCAAAACAACAAAAAGAGGGGCGTAAAAATTAGCATTAGAAGAAGGCAAAGCAAGGCAGAATTCTTGCGCACAGCATCAAACAAATGTTTCGACTTTGTTTGGCCGGCAACACTCCTCTTTGGCGAAGTTTCAATAGCGCTGCAAAACTCGCTCATCGATTGATATCTCTTGGCCGGATCTTTCTCAGTGGCGGTAAACAAAACGGTTTGCAGATACTCGGGGATTTGAACCGCCGGATTGATCTCTTTTGGCGGCTTCAATCTTTCCTTTACTTGCTTTTCGACTATCTCCAGTGGACTGCTTCCTGCGAAAGGCGGCTTTCCCACCAGTGCTTCGTACATGACACAGCCTAGGGAATACACATCTGAGCGCGCATCGGCCAAACGCCCCAAACATTGCTCTGGGCTCATATAGGAGGGAGAACCGGTTATATTGCCGCTGCTCGAGAGCTGGTAAGACTGTGCTGCGTCCGGCGAATCCATCCAGGCAACGCCGAAGTCCACAATCTTAACGTCTTGGTCATCAGGCTTTCCCTGCAGAACTATGCTATCCGGCTTGACGTCCCGATGAATGATACCGTGCTGGTGCGCGTGCAACAGGGCAGTAGCGGCTTGCCGAAAGATCTTGCTTACCTTTTCTGCCGGCAGATGGCCTTGTTTGGCAATCGCATCGGACAAAGTCTCACCTTCGACCAGATCCATTACAAGATATGGTCTGCCATCATCCAGTACCCCAAAGTCATGGTACGCGACTATATTTGGATGATCGAGCGTGCTAACCGCTCTCGCTTCTCGCTTGAAACGCCTAATTAAGGTATCTCGATCACCGTTGCTATCTGCTTGCAGCACCTTAATTGCTACAAGACGGTTCATAAATTGGTGGCGAGCCTTATAGACGACGGTTGCAGAGCCGGCGCCCAACTGAGAAATGATCTCATAGCGATCGTCAAGAATGCTGCCTATCACATCAATTATCGGACTGGCATGCCTGTCTCCTGCTGTTGCTTTCCCAACTTACCAATTTCTCAAACATTTCAAGCCGCACAAGTGGAAGCAAGGCTCGCCGGAGTGATTATTCAAGCGAGTTGAAAGCAATCATCATGTCGCGACCGCCTTCCGTCTTCTTCAAAACGATCCGATGGGTTTTGCCTCCGCGATCTTCTCTGAATTCGCCGATAAAACCCTGCTCTTGATGGGGTCCACTCAGCCACTTAACTCCATCAGCACCAACCGAATACGAGCCAGTGCCACCAGCTTTGGTGCGGTACTTACCGTCCGGCAGCAACTCAAACCATCCAACCAAAAACTGCCTGGGATTATACGCATAGATATTGTAGCGGCCAACGCGCGGGGCGCTGCTGCTTCCGCCGTTACTTTGAGCGGGGGCTGATTGTCCTGGCATCGCCTGAGCGAAGCCAGGCATCTGGCAGGTTGATGTCCAAAAAACCAATCCGATTGCAAGCGCGAAGCTCGAACTTAAATTGCGCATTTGAGATCCCCCCTTTTGGTCATTACGAAACACTGGCACTTAGTTTCCTCCCATCGTAACCGACTCCGACAATGAGAAAGTTCCCCGGACAAGGGAGCAAACTGCCCAAATCTATTTGGACCGAAGAGGATTACGCATTTCAGCTTCCAATTCAGCGGCCTCCTTTAGTTTTTCAGTTTTCAAGCACAATTGCCGGTACTGCTCCAACAAGAAATTTCGATCTCCTCGATAATCAGGCTTGCGGCAGATGCTCAAGGCGCTCTTGAAGGACCGCTCTGCCGCCTCAAACTGGTTGTCGGCAGTGTAAGCCATGCCCTGCCTGGTCAAATATAAAGCATGTGCAGAATCACCGGCTGGACCTAGTCGTCCGGCAATTTCGGCGGCCTGCCCATAACCTTGCGCGGCCTCTTTGTAGTTCTTCTTAGCGTGCTCCACTTCGGCGCGGGCACAGTAGCATGCAGCACGGAGCCCCGGCTCCAAACCGGGTACTTGCTCCATAAGCTGCAAGCATTCCTTGACTGTTTTCTCTCCGTCATTGACATTTCCGCTGGCAGTCAAATCCTCGGCCAAGCGACAGAGCAACCCGACACCGGACTGAGTGCGAACGTTGCCGGATTTCTGAAGCACCGCCCAAGCCTCTTTGTCACAATTGCTTGCCAGATCGAACCGATTCTGCATTCGACGCAAGTCACCCAGCTCCGCCAAAGCATTAACCTCTGCAATCGGCTTTCCAAACTCCTTAGCCATTTGGGCTGCGGCTAAGAAGTGCTTCTCCGATTCGGCATAGCGTCTTTGCTCGCGGCATACAACACCTAGAAGCGTGCTTCCTTGCAATAATGCGTCGGGATTCTTTCGGTCTGACTTCAAAATCAATGCCCGCGCTCTATTTAAAGCGCGCTCTGCTTCCTTCCATTGACGCAACTCAATATATCCTTGCGCAGCCGCACCAGCTAAAACTTGCAATTGCTCATCGCTTAAAAAGGCGGCATGTTCATCCTTGAGAAATCGATCCCAGGACCTTTCGAACTCAGCAAGGTTTCTACTAACCGCACAAAAGACCAGATAGTCGAAGCACAACCAACCATAATCTTCAAAACTCTTGTCTTGATCTTCAATCGCAAACGCCTTGCGAAAGTACTCCGCTGCCTTTGAGCGATCTCCGGCATCCAAGTATGCCAGCGCGATGTGATGATAAGTTTCTCCCACTCGCAGATCATCCTTTCCTCTTAATTTCGAGCGAATCGCCAGCGCCCGGTTGAGGTAATCGAGCGCTTCCTTATGTCGTTTACTTTTGCTATAGAGTCGGCCTAGGTTTTCAGTCGAGTACATCAATCGCTCGCCATAGCGGTTTGGGAAACTCTCCTCGATGTCGACCAATTGCCGAGTGGCTTTTATGACATCCGATTGACTACCGGAAGAACTAAGACGTCCCAACTCATTTTCGAGAATGGGAATAGCCCAATCATAAAGTGCGCAAGCTTCCAAGTTATTGCCGGCAGCCCGGCATAAATCCGCCAGCTGGAGCGATGCAGCCACAATCTCAGGGGCGTTGGGACCAAGTTGACTTCGCAAAAGAGCAAGCCTCTTACGGGCAGCCGAGAGAGCCGGCCGATAAACTCCACTGCGAGTGGATCGACTAATGATTTCGTCCAGTGAATCTGACAATGCCCTCATATCGGTATGGTTGAATGTCGCCAGAAGCTCGAACCGCCAGCTAGCCAACAACAATTCGCCCGCGGGAGTCGTGAAGAACAACGCCACCAAGCCAGCTGACACCAAAAGCGATACTATTATCAATGCATACATGCCCTTCCTTTCCGCGGTCAGCTTGCCGGAAACCCGGGACAAAGGCTCCGATGACAGCGTGCGTTGCCGCACTGTCAAGTCACCAACCGCAGAAACAAGAGCAGCGAGAAACTCATTCATCGATCCGAAACGCTTTTTGCGATCCTTTTCCATCGCCTTGAAGACAGCTTCTTCCAATTGCTCGGGTACAACCGGCTTCACACCAGCTTCTCCAATCGGCAGCGGCAGCTGAGCAACATGTTTTGAAGCCAGTTCGACTGGCGAATCGCCTTGAAACGGAGCGCTTCCTGTCAGCATTTCATACAAAATGCAGCCCAGCGAATAGATATCCGAACCGGCATCAACAAGTCGGCCCATACACAGTTCCGGACTGGTGTACAAGGGTGACCCGGATGCCAGGGCGGTAGCAGTCAAGCTCTGATCTCCGGTAGCGTCTTCCACTAATATTGCAGCGATGCCGAAGTCGACAATCCTTACTATTTCAGAGCTCTCCGCTCCCAGAATGACCTTGCTCGGACGCAGGTCCCGATGCACCACTCCTTGTTGGTGCGCATGCCAGAGAGCCCGGCAGCATTGGGCGGCGATATCGACTGCTCGTTCGACAGGCAGATGACCTTCCCGTGCGATCAGCGCGGCCAGACTTTCGCCCTCAGCAAGGTCCATCACCAGATACGGCCGGCCATCGGCAGAAAGACCGGAGTCATGAACTTTGATAATACCTGGATGATTGAGCGCACCCACAACTTTCGCTTCCCGGCGGAAGCGCTGCCTGCGCTTCTCATCGCCGGCGAACTCGGCATGCAACATCTTGATTGCCACCATCCGCCCGATCAGCAGATGCCGCGCGCGATAAACCGTGCCTACCTGCCCGGCCCCAATTTCGGCCAATATTTCATAACGACCGTCCAGTATCGATCCAATCATTGTTCTTGTCGATCAAGTATTGAATCTAAGAGTGATGAGCTCATTCTTGGAGAAATCCACCCCTAATACTTTCAAACCGCTAGATGCAGCCGACGGTTGGCTCTCAGCTGTCATCAGC
Source organism: uncultured Candidatus Obscuribacterales bacterium (assembly GCA_964607945.1). Taxonomy (GTDB): domain Bacteria; phylum Cyanobacteriota; class Vampirovibrionia; order Obscuribacterales; family Obscuribacteraceae; genus JAGVKB01. Next base: position 8,004 of record CAZSNX010000052.1, on the reverse strand, counting down.
TGTCCGGTTTGCTTTCCATCAAGTCCGGTCTTGTAAACCGTGCCGTACCCAAATCCTATGCCCAGCTCTACGGACTGCGAAACTCCAGTCACGTTCAAAAGCCTGAGAATAATCGCTCTGCCGTCCAGCTCAGCATAAAACGCAGAAATCCGTATCGCTTGATTGGACAAAGTTATTAGGGAACGACTGACAAGACCATCCTGTCGGCGCGCGATTGTTACCCAAAGCGTCCCTTGAAACTGTTCGGCAAGACTGTAAGCCTTTATGTTGGACAAGTCGGCACTACTGTCACAGTCGAGCGCGGCCCAACCGTATGTAGCTTGATTTACTCCCAGGCAATTCGCGCCGGGGGTGGGCAGATGTGGGCCGGCACCGCCACCGCGAGTGCGCAGCGCTCCGCGCGACAGGATTGAAATCGCGCGCAGCAAAGTAATGCTAACTTCCTGACCGTCAATTGCATACTCTGGTAATCCGCAATTCAAGAAGACTTGTTGGTTTACGATGAAAAATCGTTGACACGGAAAACGATCGGGCACCGCCTCACAGCCCGTGGCAACCGGCAAACTAACGACTGCAGCCGAATGTTTGCGTTCAATCAAGCTGAAATGATTTTCCGAAAATGATCTGGCGATCGGCGCTCCGGTATTAAAGACTACCTCCAACCGATGATCGCGAGCGCGATTATCCCAAACAGTCTCGAAGTAGACGATCGGAGAGCCTCGCCTAACCGATACCTCGGTTAATATCCCATGCCGCACTTTCTTATTCGAGCGCACCGCCGGCGGAGCGCTAGCAGAATCCTGTTCGACCGAGCCTTCCGGAATGACAAGTTCGTACTCGAGTATAAGCGAGGCGACAAGCGGTCCTTTTTGTCCAGCCCTAACTTTCTTTAGACTTGCATAGACAGGCGTGTCATTTACCAGCGGATCAAAATTGTAAGTATCACCGCCATCGCCTAGGTCTCGCAATTTGTGGCCAAGTTGGTAGGTAAGACCGCTCTTTCCTTTCACTTGAACCGCCAGATCGCCGTCGATTGCCACTGCCACCGATAAAAACTCGTTGCTCAAAGCCCTGGCACCGGGCTGTAACTGGCACGGCTCGACAGCACGCACGGATTTCCTGTTTAACGATTCTGGGTCGGCAACCTCTTCTTGATCGACACACCAGGGATACTCAGTGAAACCCAAACCAGTTGCCGCATCACACCATACCCACGCCTCCCTCAAGCTGACATCCTTATAATAAGGAATCAGCTCTCTGCCACCGAACAATTCATCTCGATCTGAACTTGAGATCATTTGAATATCGAGACTACCTTTAGGCAGTGACGCCTGCGGCAAGGCCGCCCAGGCCAGACGCACCGGACCAGAGACAGCATGACCGCTGAAGTTGAAGACCACCAGGCTGTTTGCTCCGAAATCCGGATCGTTTGAAGCCACCGCCTCCTTTTCTGCGCCACCAGATAAAGCTTGTCGCGCCTGCACATCGAGCGCATCAAGTACCTGATGAAAACGCTGGGTTCTAGTTTGCATCTCGTCATGAACAGTGTCAACACTGCAGCCACAAATGCTGTCGTGAGGATGGTTCAAGAGGAGCAATCGCCAGGCATGTCTCAGCTCCTGCTCCGGATATCCCATTACTCCCAGCACTGACAGCGCGGTATGCAGTGGTTCGCTAAGAGTGATCAACCGATGCTCAGCCAGACGATTTTCGCGCTTTAAGTAAAGACGAGTAGAAAGCACACCAGGCAAAAGATAAGCGTTCGCGTGCAATTTAGCAGCGCTGTTGCTTCGAAGCTCGCCAGCAATTACCGTTTTCCTCCGTTCTTCCGCTGGCAAGGACTGTTCCAGTTTGCTCAAGAATTGTGCCAAAGGCACAACGACAATATCTACCGGCTCTCCTAACTTGCCAGTTAGCAAATCGCGAACGGCTCGAATCTTTTCCCTGATCTCTTCCGGCGGTCCAAGGTGATCGCAGCCGACCGGATGAAGCGCTCCATCCAGCGACAGTAGATACGGATCGGCCAGGCTGTTGTCGCCGGCAGCCGGTTGCAACCAGCTCAGCAGCCTGACGGCAAGCTCCTCGGTATCAATTCTTTCGTGAAAGCTCGATTGATAATAGCCGCGGGACAGATGAAAAGCATTTACGCTGCTGCCATCGGGACTTTCCCAAGTGAAGATCGGCTCAGCGGGAAGCTTCGGTACTCCTCGCCAAACAACGGCCGTCTTAATTCCAAACCCCTGCAGAATGCGAGGCAAATCTGCGCTGTGTCCAAAGGTATCCGGACAATAGCCAATCATAGCCGGGCTGCCAAATTGGCTTGTGCTCGCAATGCCCCGGGCAAGATTTCTCACCAGGCTTTCACCGGCAACCAGCATCTGATCGGCCAAGACATACCATGGGCCGGCTGCCAGTCGCCCCTCTGCGATCAGAGCCTTGAGCCTTTCTGTAAAGTCACCGTGAATGGCAGTTGCATCCTCCAGCGCCACCGACTGTCCGTCCAGATAGAAACTGGGAAGTTCACCAGTTTCCAAGCCATCGAGCACCGCCGACACCACTTTGCCCAAATGCACGCGAAATGTTTCGAACGGCAGATACCATTCCCGATCCCAATGAGTGTGCAAATAGAGGAAAAGGCTTTTCAAGCGATCATCCCTTAGTCAATGGTCTCAAAAGCTCCAAACCATTATCGAGCGCCTGGCAAAGTTCAAGCGGGCAGTCTGCTACAAACTCGTCGTCTAACTGTATGCAGAAGCTGCCCCGATAATCATAGAGCTTTAGAGCTTCGACCAATTGCCGCCAATCCAATTGACCTTTACCGGCGATGCGATAGCGCCACCACAGAGGGCCGAATAGTCCGCTATCGGCTAGCAATTCGCGATTGACCTCCACATCGTTGCCTTCGACATGGTCGACCGCCGGCAGCAGTTGCGGCAAAATACGCAGGTAATCCAGACCTTGCCAGATGCAATCAGCCGGCGAGAAAGACAGCATCAAACCCGGAGTCGAACTGAGAATGTCGCGCCAGGATTGTGGAGCGATCGGTGTCCAGCGCGCCAGCGACGAGCCCATAAACTCCGCCGGCGTGCCTGAACGCAACAGCATTTTGACACCGTGACGCTGGCAGCTCTCAATAGCCGGTGCCAGTGCAGTTGCAACTTGAGCTTGCCATTGAGATCCATAGCCCGATGCCAGTGAAAAGCCCAATCGCGGCGCGCCCAGCACGGAGGCCACTTGTGCTAGCTTCGAGACCATCGCTTGAAAATGCGACACAGATTTTCTTGCTTCAACTTGAAGACAATACTCCAATTGCAAACAAGCAATCTCGACCCTTCTTTCGTTCAGGAGCGAGCGGACGCTCTCCAGGTAGCTGCGCTCGCTATCCGCGAGCCGTTTGCTGTCTCGGCTGCTGGCCGAGAAGGCTTGAAATGTATAGACCAGGGAGGGCAACCCTTTTTCCGCTGCAAGCTCGATTGCGTCTTCGAGACCGAAACCAAATCTGGTGGCATCAAAACAGAGCTGCATGACAGTAGTCTAGCAAATCGCCCTACATATTCATCATGTAATCGCGGCGAATAAATGGATCACTGAGATCATTGAGATCCATCCTGGTAAGAGTGACCGCCATAAATTCGCCGTCTCGCTTGATCGATAGAGTAACCGGCGTACCAGGAGTGCCGATGATCATGTCATAGACCTCTTCTTTGGTGAGCCCGTGAGTTGGCACACCGTCTACTGCGACGATCGTATCGTTGACCTGCAAACCCATTTCATAAGCCGGGGTTTGTTTAAAATCTCGATTAATGACCGGCGGTCTTCCGATAAACATGACGAATTTGACTCCGACAATCCCGATGCCGGACTCTGTCTGAGCTGTCATGCGATCGTTGCGAGTACCAGCTTTCATCCGGCGCCGATTGTCAGACCGCCCTCTGCCCCAACCTCCGCCCTGTCCTCCCGACGCGTACCCGCCTAGCGGATTGCCGTACTGGTCCACCTTCTCCACTTTGCCCTGCAAAGCAGATCTCGGCTTGCCAACAGGAGCGACTGGAGCGGGAGCAATCACACGCGTGTCTAGCTTGGGAACATCCGGTTTCAGCAACGGGGCATCCTGAGACCTGACCGGAGCGCTGCTCACAAAGAATGCAAGCAAGGACAGCAAACTTGCAAGTATCGCCGGACCCTGCAGGCCAACTCTTCGAACCACATTCTTACCTAGCATAGAGCCACCTGCACCCCCGGCGTGTAATATCCCTGTACCCAGCCCCTATGGTCTGGAGAGACTGCGGCCAGCACACCTTGGTTCCCGTGTCTTTCCTTTCTTAAGCATATCTTGAATTCTAATGCATTTAATATCCTGATGCTATCCTGGCAGCAGTTCGGGAGAAAGCTTTCCCAGACGAAAGGCGCGGACGCGCCGGTTTGAGTTTGGCAGACAAGGAGGAACGACTGTGAGCAAGGTTACTGTAGTCGGTGCCGGAAACGTTGGAGCCACGGTAGCGCAATACGTGGCGGAAAAGGACGTGGCGGACGTAGTATTGGTCGACATCATTGATGGGATGCCTCAAGGTAAGTCGCTCGACCTTTATGAAGCCGCTCCTTTGCACGGTCACGACCGGAAAATTTTCGGCTCCAACGACTATAAAGATACTAAGGATTCAGACATTATCGTGATCACGGCGGGCATCGCTCGCAAACCCGGAATGTCACGCGACGACCTTTTGAAAACGAATGCTTCAATCGTTCAAGGCGTCGCTAAAGAGACGATCAAGCAATCACCCAATGCGATTATCATCACTGTTACAAATCCGTTGGACGTCATGACCTATCTGGCCTGGACGACCACCAAGCTTCCGTCTCAGCGCGTGATCGGCATGGCCGGCGTGCTCGACTCGGCTCGCTTCCAATCCTTCATCGCCATGGAGCTCAATGTCTCCGTCGAAGATGTTCGGGCGATGGTGTTGGGTGGTCACGGCGATTTGATGGTACCGCTACCGCGCTTCTCCACCGTAAACGGCATTCCGATCACCGAGCTTTTGCCGGCCGACCGGGTTGAAGCACTCTGCAAGCGCACCCGCGATGGCGGAGCTGAAATTGTGGCGCTGTTGAAGTCCGGCAGTGCCTTTTATGCACCAGGCGCCTCAGCCGCCGAAATGGTCGAAGCAGTAATCAGAGACAAGAATCGCCTCCTGCCCTGTTGCGTCTATGCCGACGGTCAATATGGCTTGAAGGATGTCTTCGTCGGACTGCCAACTATCTTAGGTCGGGAAGGGGTTAAGAAGGTGGTCGAGATTAAGTTGACCGCCGACGAACAAGCTGCCTTGAAGAAATCGGCTGATTCGATCCGCGAGAACATCAATGTCATGAACCAGCTTCTGGTTGCGGTCTAGCACCTCAAATACAGGCTGGCAGAAGTAAAAGACCCGTGAAAGGAGGCAGCCGCGTAGCACGGCTGCCTCCTTTTCATTGACCTGCCCGTAAGTCAATCCGATCACCAGGCAAGGATTTTAGCCGTCAAGCGCTATATAATGTAAGCTGCCCACTGGCAATGGAGGTGCTCATGCTCTGGTACCGATGGTTCTACTGCCTTTTATTCAGCTTTACGTGCGGACTGCCACTACAGTCGGTGGCATCAGCGGCCGCAGCAGTAGAGACTCCCACTACTGCCAGCACAGAACTCTTGCTTGAGCCAGGCAGCAAGGATCAGGAGCAAACCAACAAAGAGATAGAACAGTTGCTCAAGTCGATTGAGACTCAGTGGAACGCGCACAATCTCGATGCCGTAATGACCTATTATGCAGACGACTATATGAACAACGACGGATTGGACAAAAAGTCGGTGTCGGCTCTGACCCAGGACTTTTGGAAAACCTATCCCGATGCGCGCTCCAGCTCTCAGACAAGAGAGATTCGCATCGAAGGCGGGTTTGTAACCGTCCAATCTCGCGACACTGCGGTCGGCACGACCGCCAAGGAGATGCCCGGCATCGGCACCAAAGGAGAGCTGCAATCGGTGTCCGAAGGCGAACTATATTTGAAGAAGCTCGGACCCAACTGGCGGATAATCGGTGACAGGATAGATTATGAGCGTGTGCGGGTCTCATTCGGATTGGCAAAGCAGCTTGCAGCTTCGTTTTCCGCGCCCGAGCAGGTCAAGGCGGGCAGGCATTACTCCGGCAAGCTTGAGCTCAACCTGCCGGCCGGGTTGATGGCGGTAGGCTCGATTACCAGCCAACCATTGCAGTACCCCCAGCCTAATCCCACTGACGCCTGGCGTCCGCTTGACGGCTCAACACTCGAGCGGGTGATGCTGGCGAACTCAAAAAATCGCAATGAGCTGTTGATGGCAACTATCGGTGTAACCAACTCCGCGCGGAATTCTTTGATGGGAATTGCTTTCCTGACCAGACGCTTGAATGTGGTGCCGACGATGGAAGAGACGCAAGATACTTCGATTGTGGCCACCTCAGAGTCCAAAGAAAAAACCGAGTCCAAGGATAAGTCCGAATCCAAGGATAAGTCCGAATCCAAGGATAAAGCCGAATCCAAGGACAAGGACAAGTCGACGGAAAAGAGCCACTAAGGCAAGCTTTCAGAGATGAAATGGACGATTCCGTTAGTCGCTGCAATCTGTCTTGCAGCTGATTATGCCACCAAAATCTGGGCCAATGCAGCCTTGATGCCTGGCAGCTCGGCACCATTCATTCCTGGTTTTCTACGCCTGACGCTGACGACCAATACCGGCGCTGCCTTCGGAGTAGGCCGGCAGTCAGCCTGGCTGATGACGGCGCTCGCTCTTACTATTTTGACCGCCGTTGTCGTCTGGGTGATTAAGAGAGAACGATCGAGCGATCCGCCGCTGCTGTATGAGAGAGTAGGAATGGGATTGTTAATCGGTGGCGCGCTTGGAAATATCATGGACAGACTTGTAGCCGGCCGAGTCACTGATTTCCTCGAGTTCGCCTTTATCGACTTCCCCGTATTCAATGTCGCTGACGCCTGCATAGACGCCGGCGCCGTCTTGATCTTGCTTAAACTGGTAGACAGCCGTCAACGCTGCGGCTTCTCTCAAACGATTCAATCCAACCCGCCGGGTGAAGATGCCACCAGAGGCGCGCCCATTCAAAACACAGAATCATCGAGCAATGACTGAAGAACGCCAGATCGAGTTAACCGTAGCCGATTCCTTGCTGGCACCGGTTCGATTGGATGTTTACCTGACGAAGAATTTGACCGACTTTAGCCGGTCTCGCATCCAAAAGCTGATCGATCAACAGCAAGTAAAAGTAAATGGTAAGCCGGCCAAAGCCAGCTTCTTGCTCACCGGCGGCGAACAGCTATCGATCGTTGTTCCGCCGGACGAGCCAACCTCGGTCAAGCCGGAAGCCATACCGCTCGAACTGGTTTTTGAAGACGATTATCTCGCGGTCATCAACAAACCGGCCGGCATGATTACCCACCCCGGCGCCGGAGTTACACAAGGAACCCTGGTCAATGCTCTGCTTCATCATCTCGAAGGGCGACTATCAGGAATTTCCGGAGTGCTCAGGCCAGGCATCGTTCACCGCTTGGACAAGGACACTTCCGGCCTGCTGGTCGTCGCAAAGGAAGACAAAGCGCATCGAGCATTGGCCGAGCAGATTCGGTCCAAAACCGCACAGCGCGTCTATATGGCTCTGGTGGAGGGCAAGGTAGCAAACGATGCGGGAGTGGTCGACAAGCCGGTCGGCAGACATCCGGTGCATCGAAAACAGATGGCAATCGTAGACAGCGGAAGAAAGGCGGTTTCACGCTATCAGGTAATTCGCCGCTGGCCGGCTTATACGCTTTTGAGAGTATCCTTGGAGACCGGACGCACTCACCAAATCAGAGTGCATATGGCCAGCCTCGGCTTTCCGGTAGTCGGAGATATCGTTTACAACCGAAAGCGAACCGGAAGCCTGGAAAGCCGCCACAAGTTGAGAATCACCGGGCATGCGCTGCACGCCGTTTATCTTTCCTTCA